>CANBQQ010000114.1 GCA_947371715.1 Flavipsychrobacter stenotrophus | reverse complement strand
GGTGCATTGTGTTGATGTTTAGTTTTGACTTTGTAAATGTCTGAACTTAATATTTAACGTGTAGCGTTTCATTAACCTTTATACCCATTCCTTCGGCTTATAGTACTGCATCATCTCTTCTTCTCTGCTGCCAGGTTCGGGAGTATGATTATAGTACCATCTTGCCCTTGGCGGCAGGCTCATTAATATACTCTCTGTGCGACCATTGGTCTTTAAGCCGAACAAAGTACCGCGGTCGTGTATCAGGTTAAATTCAACATAACGGCCTCTCCTTATTTCCTGCCACAGCACTTCTTTTTCAGTATAGGGTATGTCTTTTCTTCTTTCAGCTATTGGTAAATATGCATCAAGAAATGCATTGCCGTTGGCTTGCTGAAAGGAGAATAATGTGTTTTCATCCGTCTCTTCAGTAGGGCGCAGGTAGTCATAAAACACACCACCAATGCCGCGCATCTCGTCGCCGCGATGTTTATTTACAAAGTACTCGTCGCAATGTTTTTTAAACTTCGGATATTTCTCGGTTCCAAACGGATCCATAGCGTCTCTGAGCGTAGTATGGAAGTGCACAGCGTCTTCTTCAAACAGGTAGTAAGGGGTAAGGTCACTGCCTCCGCCAAACCAGCTATCCAACTTTTTGCCTTCTTTGTCGTATAGCTCAAAGTAGCGCCAGTTGGCATGTACAGTAGGAACAAACGGATTGAGCGGATGAATAACCAATGATAAACCGCAAGCAAAGAAGTCACTTTCAGGAACATTGAATGCCTGCTGCATTGCTGCCGGTAGTGCGCCATGAACAATAGAAGTATTTACGCCACCTTTCTCAAACACATTGCCATCAACTATTACCCGCGACTTGCCACCACCACCTTCCGGTCTAACCCAGGCGTCTTCTACAAATTTCGCTTTGCCATCAACACGCTCAAGTCCTCCGCAGATCTGATCTTGCAGGTTATGTATGTATTTCGTGAATTGTTCTTTAATATCCATTTTGTTGAATGATCGCTTCCCCTTATAACTTACAACTAACTCCCATACTCCTTCACGGCATCTACAAATGCTCTTGCATGATCCACAGGAATATGTGGCATAATACCATGGCCCAGGTTAGCAATATAGTTTTTGGTGCCGAAAGCATCTATCATAGCCTTTACTTCCTTCTTTATCTGTGGTATTGGTGCCAGCAGGTGAGATGGGTCGAAGTTACCTTGCAGTGTTATGCCGTTGTTGGTCATCTTTCTGGCCATTTCCGGGCTCACTGTCCAGTCTATACCAATACCTGCTGCGCTGCTCTTGGCCAGGTCGGGTAGTGCATACCAGCTACCCTTGGGGAAGAGTATCACCGGTGCATACTTACTAACTGCGTCCGATATCTGTAACAAGTAAGGCAATGCATACAGGTTAAAATCAGCAGGGCTCAGGCAACCCGCCCAGCTGTCAAATACTTGTACCGTATCGGCTCCGGCTTTGGTCTGAGCGATCAGGTATTTAATTGTAACGTCTGTTATCTTCTGTAGTAAGGCATGAGCCAGTTCGGGCTGAGTAAGGCAAAACTGTTTTGCTTTATCCCATGTTTTACTGCCTTTGCCTTCTACCATGTAACATAGTATAGTCCATGGCGCACCGGCAAAGCCTATCAATGGTACGCGACCATTCAATTCCTTTTTAGTCAGCGATAAAGCTCCCATTACATACCCAAGTCTTTCGTCTACTTCGTCGGTGATAAGTGCATCTATATCAGCTTTGTTTTTGATCACATCGGGTAATGAAGGTCCTTTGCCTTCTTCCATCAAAACCGTCATACCCATTGCTTGAGGTATCACCAATATGTCTGAAAATATAATAGCAGCATCAACACCCACCTGATCTACAGGCTGCAAGGTGATCTCACAGGCAAGTTCGGGGGTTTCAACGCGGGTAAAGAAGTCGTACTTATTGCGCAGCTTTATATAGTCGGGCAGATAGCGGCCGGCTTGTCTCATCATCCACACCGGTGGTCGGCTTACTACTTCTCCTCTTAATGCTCTTAGTAACAGATCGTTTTGTAAATTCACTTGTATGTGTGTTGTTTATTTTTGTTGTTTGTTAAAGTAGTCGATGGCCACATCCAGTAGCGCTTCTTTAGATGGGGTAGGGCATACTACTATTTCATTTTCTGTTTCCAGCTTTATTGCTGCCGCGGTGGTATTGCCTATAGCAAATAGCACTGTGCCGGGGTTGGCAGTATTCATACTGAAGTAGCTGCTTACGCCACTTGGGCTGTAAAACAGAATTCCATTATGCTCCTTTTCTATAAATGTTGGTTGTTCTACTGTCTTGTAAACTACAATTTCGTTGGTAATAATACCCGATTTGAGTAGTATAGATGGTAGTGTATCCATGCGTTTGTCTCCGCAAAAGAAGATCACTTCTTTTACGTCAGCAGTCTCTCTTATTTTTTGTGCCAGTTCATCAGAATCTTTGGCGGAGCCTACAATATATGACTCGTCGAAGTACTGCAGTACGGCCTTCTTAGTGGCTTTCTCTATGCAAAATATTTTCCAGTCAGGGCGTACAAACGACGGGTGTTCGCAAACTGCAAAAACTGCACTGGCACTTGTAAATACTACAATAGCCTGCTGTGCATAAGCTCCTGTTATCTTTTCCCACACTTCCTTCTCGTCCGATATATCTATGACTTGTATAAATGCCTTTGTATCCAGCACAATATTATTGTCCAGTGCCTTATTCAGCAATGGTTGCTCCAATGGCATCGTACTCAGTATAGATATCTTATTGCTCATTTCTTATTTCGTGTAGTATTGCTTTGCCACCATTAGCCAATAGTTCTTCAGCTGCGTCCGTACCCAATGTTTCGTACGCATCAACCGCAGCCTTTTTGCTCACACTTACTTTTCTTACACCATCGGTACTGAGGATGTTGCCTTCAAATACAATTTCGTTGTTGATCACCTGTGCCAGCGCGCTGATCGGTGTAGCGCATCCGCCCATCAAAGCGCGCAGAAAATCCCGTTCTATTTTGGTGCACATTGCTGTGTTCACATCGTTGAGGGGAGCGCAGGCATCCAATGCAAATGTATCGTCGGATCTGCAGGCGATCACTATTGCCCCCTGTGCAGGCGCGGGTAGCATCCAGTCCAGTTCTATAGCATTTGCAGGGCGTAGTCCTATACGTTCCAGCCCTGCTGCGGCAAAAATTGCCCCATGCCAGTTGTTCTCGTTCACCTTGCGCAGACGGGTATTCACGTTGCCACGTAGGTTCTCCAGAACTGCTCCGGGGTATCTGTTCAGCCATTGTGCTTTGCGGCGTATGCTGCTGGTAGCTATCAGTTGATTAACGCTTGTATCATCCAGGAATGCGGTATCTGTCTTCGGAACCAACAGGTCTTTGTATGAAGCCCTTGGCAATACTGCAGCCTGCACTATGCCTTTCGCCATAGCAGTAGGTACATCTTTCATAGAGTGTACCGCGATGTCGATTGAGCCTTTCAGCAGGGCAATGTCCAGTGCCTTGGTAAAAATACCTTGAACACCTATCTCGTAGAGTGGTGTCTGCAGGTCTGTATCGCCTTCGCTTTTTATGAAAACAAGTTCTGTAGGAAAACCTCTGTCTTGTAGCCTGTTTTTTACATTGGTGGCTTGCCATACGGCCAGCTCGCTTTCGCGGGTGCCTATCTTTATTATCTTATCCATGATGGGCTATAAAATCATTGATGGCTTCTATGTAGTGACAACCGGCAGCATTGTTGCGGCGCATCTTGGTGGCCATTACGTTGATCACACTTTGAATGGTCTCTTCTTTGGTCAGGGTTTCTTTTGCCGGCTGTGTCATCAGCAGTGCTGCATCTATCTGAATGGCTTTAAGTTTATCTTTTACCTCTTTCAGTACAGGCACATTCTTACGCATCTGGTGCCACTCCTTAAACTCGGTAATGTGCTCCTGTATAATGGCCAGTGCCTTAGGTACTTCTGCTCTCCTGTTTTCGAGTGTCTCGTCTTTTATCTTAGAAAGCACGTCAACATTCACAACTGTAATGCCATCCAGCAATTCAGATCCGTTTTCTACATTGCAGGGCACTGAAAGGTCTATTACTAACTTCTTGCCTGTGTTAGCAAGATGTTCTTTAAGTATAATAGGCTCGCTGGCATTTGTAGAAACAATGATTATCTCAGCATCACTAAGCTCAGTGTTCAGATCTTCTATTGGTGCTGAATTCAACTTAAGATCAGTTGCCAGGTTGGCAGCTGTCTCATATGTCCTGTTGATAAGGGTAATGTTATGAGTGCCCAGGTAGTGAATAAGGTTAAGGCAGGTACTTCTGCCTATCTTGCCGGTACCCAGTAATACTATCTTCTTTTTCTTTATCTCTTCTACGTGCTGCTTGATGTACTGGATAGCTGCAAACGATACCGAAACAGTACCTCCACTGAGCGATGTATGCGTCTTCACCGCCTTAGACGATTGTAAAACACAATTCACCAGGCGCTCCATAAATGCACCTACAAAACCTTTTGCTTTAGCTTGTTTAACAGCAATTTTTATCTGCCCAAGTATTTCGTAGTCGCCTAGTATTTGTGAGTCAAGGCCTGCTGCCACCTGGAAGAGGTGTTCAATTGCCGGTGTGCCGTTTTTCAGGTAGGCAATTTCATTAAATGTTTTCCTGTCGCCTTCGCAAACGCTCAGTAGTAATTCTGCGAGCTGGTCGGAATTATTGGCAATGCCATATATTTCAGTACGGTTGCAGGTAGATAGTATGAATAATTCTTTTAATCCGTATTCGGGTGCTTTTTCAAGCAGGGTGGCGTATTGGTCGTTGTTAATAGCAAAAGACCCACGTACGCTCGCATCAGTTTTCTTGTAGTTTATTCCTACAACCCAAAAGCCTTGAATATTGTGTGTGTCTCCGGTTAGCATTTAATTCATTCAGAATCTCCGCCGCAAAGGTACTTTGTCCATCGGCTTCAGGCTATTTTACGTGTCATGTATGCGTCATTTTAAACACTGACAAACGTCATTTTTATGTATGACCACGGTTTCTTTTACTCTTAAAATGCTATTTGTTTAATGATTGTCAGCACATTGTAAACATACTCTATGAGTATAAACGCAAGAAGCCCCCGCAGAGGGGAGGCTTCTTTGTATGTAAGATCTATTGTGCTGTCTCTGTAAGTGCCAATAATTATAACCTATTGTACTGAAAAATATTACTCGCATCCATCAGGTGTACAGACCGCACCATCGATCGATGTCATTTGCTTATTTTCCTGTTCCAGTTCATTCCAGGTAGTAGTCAAAGCTTGCAGAAAAGCCTCACTTGGCTGAGCTCCGGATACTGCATATTTTCTGCCTAGTACAAAGAAGGGAACGCCTCTTACCCCTACCTGCTGTGCTTCATAGATATCCTGTTCCACATCCGCGGCATACTCGTTTCCGGCCAGCATAGTGGTAACTTCCGTTTTGTCCAGCCCCATTTCTACACCTATTTCAATAAGCACTGCATGATCGGCAGTATTCTTTCCTTCAGTAAAGTATGCGGCAAATATCCGCTCTTCAACCGCATCCTGCACACCACGCTTCTTTGCCAGGTGCGACAACCTGTGTGCATCAAATGAATTGGCCACAACCGCCTTTTCGAGGTGGTAGGTAAGTCCCGATTCTTTGGCCATCTCCGTCACATAGTCGTTCATTTCTTTTGCCTTCTGTAGCGTCCAGCCCTTTGCTTCAGCAAGGTACTGATTGATATTTTTGCCTGCTTCGGTCTTCATATCCGGGTTCAACTGAAAACTCTTCCAGGTGATCTCCACTTTATCTTTATGTGGAAACTGCTCCAATGCCGCTTCCATTTTCCGCTTGCCTATATAGCAAAACGGGCACATCACATCACTCCATATCTCAACTTGCATATGCTTGTTTTTATACTGTAAATATAATCTGTTTTCATTTTGGTGAGGTTTAAACGAATCAAAGCCGCCCGGGGAGCAGCTTTGATCGAATTTGTCAACTTTCGCTATCACGCATTTTAGCCCTTTGCAAACTCAGTATTAGCTACTATTTCTACTTCGTCGCTCAGCATTGATGAAGGAGTACCTGCAGATATACCGAAGTCAGTTCGCTTGATCTTACCTGTGATCTTGAATCCGGCTACAGTTTTCTTACTCATAGGATTAGTACCCATTCTGCTTACTGCAGTCAGTTCTACCGGTTTAGTAACGCCATGAAGTGTCAGCATACCTTTTACTGTATACTTGCCATTAGCTGCTTTCTTAAATGATGTACTCTTGTACGTCATAGTCGGGTATTTGGCTACGTCAAAGAAATCAGCACTTTTCAGGTGTTCGTCGCGCTTTTCATTCTCTGTATTTACTGAGCTCATGTCGGCACTCATATTCACCACGGCATCAGAAAAATCTTCTTTGGTAGAAGTAATAGTTGCATCAAATGTTTTGAATGAACCTTCCACATCACTTACCATTAGGTGGGTAATAGTAAAACCCAGTTTCGCATGAGACTTGTCTACACTCCAGGTAGTAGCATCAATTGTTTTAAATGAGAATAACAGGGCAGATAAAGCCGTTGCACAGATCAATGTTCCTTTTTTCATTTTTGTTTTGTTTGTTTTGAAGTGCAAACCTAAGTACATTTGCTATACAATAGTAAGTGCTTTACTTTTGTATAGCACTATACTCGAGTATAGTTAAATACCGGTATCAATGGCAAAAACAGAACATAAAGAGTGCAAACCAAGCGAGTGTCTTGAAATGATACTGCCGGTGCGCGATGCGCTGGACATTCTAAGTGGTAAATGGAAACTGCCTATCATTATTTCATTGTCATTCGGTAATAAGAGGTTCAGCCAGATGGCCAATGATATACCTAATATTACCGACCGTATGCTCTCAAAGGAGTTGCGCGACCTGGAAATAAATAAGTTGGTGAAGCGAACGGTATATAACTCGGTGCCGGTTGTAGTAGAGTATTCTATGACCGAATATGGTAAGTCATTAGATAGGGTCATCAATGAACTTCGGGTATGGGGTAAGGCTCACCGACTGGTGATACACAGTCATGCCAAAGAAGAAATAGAAAACTGATTCTGGTAGTCATAATATATTTATAATGAATGGATTACAGGGTAGGTGTTTTTACTTTTAAGTGTTCTCTTTTTCCTTTTTCTGTCATTATCTCGTCATTACTGACATTCATTTTTTCCATCCGTTCAATATTTGCGTTTCTTTGCAGCATAATTGCAGATATCGTTTTGCAATACTCGTTAAACAGTCATTAAACCATGTCCGAAAAGATAAAAAGGGGAATAATACTAATGAATCTGGGCTCACCCGATTCTACAAGTACCAAAGATGTAAAAAGATATCTTGATGAGTTCCTGATGGACGGTCGTGTTATAGATTCCCCATACCTGATACGTACTATTCTGGTTAAGGGTATCATCACTCCTTTCAGGTCTTCAAAATCTGCCGAAGCTTATAGTACTATCTGGACAAAAGAAGGTTCTCCGCTTGTTCAGATCACTTACCAGGTGCAGCGCGAATTGCAGAAGATCATTAAAGAACCGGTAGAAGTGGCTATGCGTTATGGTAACCCTACAATGAAGTTTGCTTACGATAGTCTTGCTCAAAAGTACCCTGATCTGGAAGAAGTGGTATTGTTACCTCTCTATCCGCATTATGCCATGAGCAGCTATGAAACTGCCGTTGTACATGCTGAAGATGTGCACAAAGAAGGTAAATATCCGTTTAAGATAACTGCAATAGCGCCGTTCTATAATAACCCCGATTACATTAATGCCCTTGTAGAAAGCATCAAGCCTCATATGAAGAATGATGGCAAACACCTGTTGTTCAGCTATCACAGTATCCCCGAGCGGCACATAAAGAAGAGCGACATTACCGGTAATCACTGCCTTAAGGTAGAAGATTGCTGTAACAAGCCATCTGCGGCACATGCTGTGTGCTATCGCCATCAATGTTACACTACTACGAAGCTGGTGGCAGAGCAGTTGGGCTTGCCTGCAGGCAGCTACAGTGTTTCTTTCCAGTCTAAATTAGGCAGGTCGGCATGGTTGACACCCGCCACAACAGCACGTATGGAGCAGATGCCAAAGGAAGGTATCAAGGACCTGATGGTTGTTTGTCCTTCATTTGTGAGCGACTGCCTGGAGACTTTGGAAGAAGTAGCGATACGTGAGAAGGAAAATTTCATGGAATCCGGAGGTTCTACTTACGAATTTATCCCCTGCATGAATACCCAGCAATCATGGATAGAAACGATCAAAAAATGGTTTCTTAATGTAGATGAGCCTGTGATCGCATAAACACAACACACATGCTATACTTCTATATAAAGGCCCTGCACATTATCTTTATTGTTACCTGGTTCAGCGGTATGTTCTATATCGTCAGGTTGTTTATTTATCAGACCGAAGCTAATGAAAAGCCGGAGCCTGAGAAAACGATACTTACCAATCAGTTTGCAATCATGATCCGCAGATTATGGTTTGGTATCACATGGCCATCGGCGGTATTTACCCTTATTTTCGGCCCATGGATGTGGTACTTGTTCAGTGGTTTTCATCACCCCGATGGTTGGTTGGCTATTAAGCTTTGCTTTGTTATCGGCTTATATGCTTATCATCTGTCTCTCC
>CANBQQ010000113.1 GCA_947371715.1 Flavipsychrobacter stenotrophus | reverse complement strand
AGCTTCCACTAATCCTCCTTATCCTTATTTCTCTTAATACCCTTCAGGCGGATACGGGCATTATAAATGCGGCCATCTTTATCCCATACTTTTACACCATACTCTCCTTCTTCCATTTCATCGGTATTCACCTGGCATATGTTTACGTTTTTAGGGTAAGCAATATCCATTTCATATTCCCTGCCAGTAGAGTCTGTCATCACGCAGCTAAGGATATCGGGCATGTTGATAGTGAAATACTTCATTGTTGGGTTCTGCGAACCGATAAGTATTGACGTATTATCTACCACCTTATTTTTCTTATAGTATACACCCCTGCGGTACATAACACTGCGGGTTACCTGGTCTTCCCATACTACATAGATAAAACCACCGCCAATAGCCACATCTGCATTCAGCATCACGCCTTCGGCCACAGTATCATACACTTTAGGAAATCCCTTGGTAAGGTCATCTGTTACAGCAAGGCACACAATATTATTACCTCCTGAGCTTTGCGTCCACACAATGCCTGCGGCACTGCCTATGCCTGATATACGCGGGTAGTTTTGTTTCGGCACACCGGTAATAGTGCCGGTCACCTCAGATGTTGTTAATGAAGGATAAGACAGCGACAACTTGCTCAGGTACACCAATGAATTATCATTAGATCCGCTCATATATACAGAGTACAATGTATCGCCCACTATTACGCCATCGGGGCCACTGGCGGGGCATGTAGATGGCACATAGTCTGTAGAGTCCATGCGCAGGGCATTATTAAAGGTCTTGCAGCCATTGTTAGAAACACCACCCCATATGTTGCGCAGGCCACCAAGGTTATTCCTATACAGCAACACACCTGCAGAGCCGGAAGCCACCAGTGCGGCGGGGCTGCAATCGCACACCTTGTCGCCTGAGTTAACACTGGCTAATGTGTCTTTAAAGAAAGACTCTCCCATATCATCAGATCGAGCTACTACATAGTGAGCATTATCATAACCCTTGTCCACCTTCATGTAGGTAACAAACGGATTGCCATTCTCGTCGGTAGTGACAGTTGGGAAACGGGTGATATAGTTATATTCCGAATCTACCTGCGCAGCGGCAGAAAAGTTGACGCCACCGTCGTAGGAATGCTTGATGTAGATATGGTTCTTTTCTTCGGGTATCTGCTTGTAGGTAACATATACGGTATCGCCATGTGCTGCTATATCGGGGCCGGCCCAAGAAGTGGCAAATACATTTACGCCCGACTGACTAATAACGATAGGTGTGGAAAACGACTCTCCTCCCCATTTGGCAAAGTAGGCCTTACCACCGTCATCTCCCCATACCACCATTGGGTTATTGTATTTATCCAGCTTTATACGCGGGTGCAGGTTGCCATATATTTTATGAGCTACCGGTGCAGTCGCCAACCAGCTGATAGAATTTTGTGCGAATACAGGGATCCAAAGTATTGTAAGTAAAGCAGTAAGGAGTGGCCGCATAGAGAACTTGTGAAAGGCTAAAATTAGTAATTTATTTGAACACCATCTTGTTACAACCACAGTGTGCGCTCTCTCCATCTTCAGAGACACATATTCTTGCGGCACCAATAAATCATCATATTAATTATGATAATCACGGGTTTTAGAATAATATTGTATAATATTGACTTACTGATCTAAATATATACTACAATGAAAAAGACAATTTTATCATTAGGCGTTCTGCTAGCTATATCATGCACTTCTTCTTTCGCGCAGACTACCACTCTTCAACAAGATGGTGTTTCTTTAGCAAAGCAAGAAAAAGTACAGAGTCAGAGTCTTGATATTAGCCCAAGAGAAGCAGTGCTCAACATCAGTTATAAATTGACCGGTGGAAAAATGCTGGTTATGGCTGATGATCATAAAGGAGGGCCAATTTTTTTAGAGAAAACAACTTCTACACTCAGCGAAGACACTTACCAGATATACAGTGCAGATGGCAAAAGTCTCATCGCCACGTATACAGTAGGAAGGAAATCTACGGATATAACGCTGACCATAGTTAAAGGGAAAACAGTAAAGGAATTTGCACTGCGCGAATACCTGGCCCGCGCCACAAGCGACCTGGAAAGAGATGCAATTAAGCGCAAACTGCCGGTTTATTGGTTGTATAAGAATGGTTATGCGAAGTAATCGTTAGTAAATAATATACTCCCGCATCTCTACCAGATGCGGGATTTTTCTTTACATTACATGTTCACAACTATGAGCAAGCTATTGATTTTTGGGACCATCATCCTATTCTGCACTTTTGCCTGCAAGGGGCAGCCCACAACTATAGATGGCTTCTTTGACAAAGACCTGCTGCCCGATAAGATAACGGTAGAAGATGAGGATAGCAGGGCATCTTCCTCATTTCACATCACCTGCAACTTTTCTACTCAATCGACTCCCATTATTTTTGATTGTACTTATTACTATTCCGACTTCCTTTTTGTGTGCCCTATACCTTCTGCGGTTACCCATGAAGATGCATTTACTGATAAGTTGGCGCGTGTAATGATACCTGCCGCTAAAACTCCGCTAGACTCCAATGGTTTCAGGTGGATAACACAAGTGTGTATGAACAGCAGCAAGGCCAAAATGTCGCCGGCGGTCAATTTCAAGAGTTCATTCACCATTCACTGGCACCAGGGTATGCCAGATATTAAACACCCCTCGTTTACCAAAGTGCCCGCCGATTTTCCACTCTGTATGGGGCACAAATACAGTACACCGGCTATCAAGGCCAAAAGCCTTATACTGGGTTATATTGGCAATAACCACAACGCTGTCATCAAAACATTTGACATCCCCGGCTACCAGGTGATCACAACCAGGCATGGTGTACTACTAAAGAAGGGCGACCTCTATGCATGGATATTTATCAATGACAAAAACACCTTTGGTATTGGTAGCGAAAAGCTGCGCTGGCCAACAGTTACAGACGTAACCTGGCACAACAATTGCCTGCTCATCAAAACCATAGCCACCCCCTCCGATATCAGAAGTACATTTGTAGTTTGTATGGACTCCTGGGATGTTTTCCGGCTGAAAAATAACAATGATACATCAGTGCAGACGCTGAATAGTTTGTGTTATTGATATAGTTAACCATGTTAGACTGTATCCGTCTTCTGATCAATAACCACACCCAAAACAAATAAATGACCCACTCTTAAATACTGAAAGATGCCCATAATTAGCGTATCAATATTCTTTTTCACTGTCGTTTTTTTCATTTTGGTGGGCTTTCTATTTTTGTGCCTGTTTGCAATCAGCAGACACAACGCACGATAAAAAAATTCACTTCAATTGTCCATCTCCTTCACCCTACTGTAGTTTATAACGTCAAATTACGCTATTGGACAACAAATGGGACAAAGAGTACTGTGAGCCTGAATAGTTGCTGCGATCTCTATTTATTTGACAACTGCCTCGCTATAACTCGTAGAGAGCACTTTATTTATACTTTTTTATTTGCTCCTATTCTAATTACTTCCGATGTAATAAGTGCTGAACGCATGTTTGACAACATCAAAATTTATAATCCAGACAGTATAATATTCAAGGAAATTGTACAAGGGGAAATAGTTATTAAAGTCTCAGACCCACTATATACACACTACAAAATTGAACTAACCCTTAGGGGTATGACAAAAGAGCAAATAGGTAAACTTAAAAGAATAGAAGATTGGCTAAAATGATTAGCTAAAGGGAATTGCTATAAATGCAAAAAAGCTGCCCACGTTCTACCATTAACCTAACTAAATCTGTGTTTTTCATAATTCACCAAAATAATTAATTAATTGAAATTTCCGCAGATGTGGTCTTATGACAAAACCCATCAGGACGTATTCGTTTATACACCCAAAAAAACAAAGGCCCGTTGCATCAGCAACGGGCCTTATAAATTTCTTGTCAATTACAGATCATTCAGAGCTTGATCATGTCATTGGCATGGGCATCATAAAAATTGTATTCCGTAAGCGGTGAATGATTATCCCAACAATATCTCCAGTCGGGTTTTCATAACAACTACATGAAACGACATTAGCTCGTATCTATTTATACGTATTAATAGTCAACAAAATCTCTCATTGATTTGATAATCATATTTGCTCTTGCTGTTGCTGTTGCATACTCCATGTGCGCTGATAACCACTCATCAAAATTGGGATTATTCAATAATGTTGAAAACTCCACTTTTAAATAACTGCTCAAATCATTACTAGTTGCTTTGAATTCATCCCATATATTCTTTCTGTTATCTAAAACAAAAACAATATCCTCAAAATCCTGGCTAAACCGACCATCATTATGCCCTCTGCCTTTGAAAGCTTCAATTTTACTGGCAATGAAGTAAGGAGCTGAAAAAATATTTACTTCTGTTATTTCATCTATCCTGTACCTATGTAGGTTTGCAAATCCTTCTTTGTACCATTTGTTACTAAAGCCAAGCACAGATTCATCTGTTGGCATAATATCAACAATTAACCCTTGATATTTATACCTGCAAATTACTTTTGATTCCTGATCAGGGTGAAAATTCAATTCACTTAGTCTGGCTTGTATTTTAGTGTACTCTATATAAGTACCAATTTCAATCAAAACATCTATATCATCAGTCGGCCTCACATCTGCTTGATCCGGCCTGTCTGTATATAGAGAAACTGTTGCCCCACCTACAAAAGCTACTGTGTCTCTCAATTCACCAAGCGCGTTATATACGCCCTTTATTCTCACTAAGTTCCTTTGATGGCTCATTGATTTATCAGTTTTTCAAGCTCTGTTATGGCAAGTTTTCTTTCTCTGGTTTTTCCTGACCTTAACACGTCAATCAATGCAAGCATCAGGTACAACTTATCATCTTTCTTTGCTGCACTTGCTACTCCGGCATACAATGGCTGCATTGAAAAGCCTTTTTCATCACTTGCTGCATCAGGCCATACATATTGCTGCTCAGATACAAAGTGTCTCTTCATAAACGGGTGACTCAATGCAGTAGGTAACCCCCTTGCAATTTCACCCGGTCTTTGTGGAAAAACATACTGCAAACCGTATATGATAAACTCAAATAACGCTTGTTTTCTAACCTTCTTCTTGTCTGAATCTAAAAGGCCGGAATTTACACTTCTGTTTAAAGATGATGAAATTTCAGCTGGACTTAAATTCAGATCATTTGCTAGTGTCTTACTGTACCAACTTTTATTGCCGTAACAAAGAATCTTTAATAGTATAACTATGTCTTGAGGTCGCATAACAACAATTTCCCTACAAATATAATGATATTTTTGATTTGCGATTTACAAATCGTGAATTATATTATTTAAATGAAACATTCCCTCGGTCAGAATCATCAGTTTATACACCCAAAAACAAAGGCCCGTTGCAACAGCAACGGGCCTTATAAATTTCTTGTCAATTACAGATCATTTAGAGCTTGATCATGTCATTGGTATGCGCATCGTAAAAATTGTATTCGGTTAGTGGAGAGGCGTTATCTATCACTACCTTCATTTTTACTTTGGCGGCCTTGGCCCACTTCTTCACTATCGATGGTTTCAGTATAGTACCCTTGGTAAGGTAACCTTCCACAATCGGGTGTACATGCAGCACCAGGTCTTTATGTCCCTGATTTACCAGGTATTTAAAGTCTTTTTCTATATCATCTGCCAGCAATATCGACGGGCCTATTTTACCTGTACCCTTGCAGGTAGGGCAATTCTCGGCTGTAGATATGTTCAGCTCAGGGCGCAGGCGCTGGCGCGTTATCTGCATTAACCCGAATTTAGATATCGGCAATACCGTATGCTTGGCTCTATCGGTCGCCATCAGTTCTTCCATAGCCTCTACCAGCTGCTTCTTATGCTCCGGTAGCTTCATGTCTATGAAGTCAATGATAATGATACCTCCAAGATCCCTTAACCTCATCTGCCGGGCTATTTCTGCCGCAGCTTCAAGGTTGGTCATTATCGCATTCTGTTCCTGTCCTGCTTCCGCATGGCGGGTACCACTGTTCACGTCTATAACGTGTAGTGCTTCAGTATGCTCTATGATCAGGTAAGCACCGCTGCTCAGGTTCACCGTTTTACCGAATGCCGCCTTCACCTGCTTGCTTATACCGTAGGTCTCAAATATGGGTTGCTGTGCTGTGTGCAGACTTACTATCTCGGCCTGCTCAGGAGCAATACGAGATATGTAGTCCTTCATCTCGGTCATGATCTTCTTATCGTTGATCACCACTTTCTGAAAGCTCACACTCAGCAGATCTCTTAATATAGAAGTGGTCTTATCCTGCTCGCTCAGTATCATCTGCGGGGCTTTCGCGCCTTTCAGATTCCGCTGTATCGTCTTCCACATTTTCTCCAGCTCCAGTATATCCGCATGCAACTCAGCTGTGTTCTTACCTTCAGCGGCAGTACGCACTATCACACCAAAATTCTTGGGCTTTATGCTTTCTACTATCCGCTGCAGGCGCTTACGCTCATCTGCTGAATGTATCTTTCTCGATATAGCTACCACATCGTTAAATGGCGTAACTACCACAAACCTTCCCGGTAATGATATTTCGCAGCTCAGTCTTGGGCCTTTTGAAGAGATCGGCTCTTTAAATACCTGTACCAGCACTTCCGGTTTCCCGTTAAATACTTCAGTTATTTTACCGTTCTTCAGTATTTCTGCCTCGTTCTTGAAACTGCCGAAGTGTTCACCCCAGCTAGGATTGCCGTCTACCGATTGCTTACTGAATTTTATAAGAGAGCGCAGGTATGGACTCAGATCAGTATAAGAGAGAAATGCGTCTTTTTCGTACCCAACATCTACAAACACCGCATTAAGCTGTGGCATCAGTTTTTTTATCCTGCCCAGGTATAGATCTCCTACGGCAAACTGATTTGTTCCACGCTCATAGTGAAGTTCGACCAGCTTCTTGTCTTCCAACAAGGCTATCTCTACACCCTCACCAGATGCATTAATAATTAATTCTTTGTTCATTCTGCCGTCTTTTAACCAAATATCATCCCGTTAGCGCCCCTATTTGCATGGGGAGGGATGGGACAGCCGCAAATATGAATATGTGGAGACCTCTAGTAAATCCTGCAATAATACACTCACACACCTTACTTATGCACATAGTGCAACGGCAAGGCGTGTGAATGCAATTAAAGGCTTTGGGAAGATAATTTGGTAGTGAATACTACTTGTTCTTCTTATGACGGTTTTTTCTCAAGCGTTTCTTACGTTTGTGGGTAGCTATTTTATGTCTTTTTCTTTTTTTACCGCAAGGCATAATTGTATGATTTTAAGTTTACTTCAATGAATTTATCTTTCTGTCAATCTCCTTGCTGAAATCAGGCTTATTCACCAATGTCTTACAACGCTCCAGCAACTCAATTGTTTTCTCTTTATTACCTAACCCCTCATATGCCTGCGCCAGGAAATACATGGCCTCAGAATTACTCGGTTCTACTTTCAATACTGTTTCAAAGCGTTTTACAGCTTTATCAAATTGGCCCGACTGTATCGACATTCTTCCCAACAACATGTTAGCTGGAATATCTTCAGGCTTCTCTGCGGTTATTGCCCTTAGTATAGCAACTCCCTTCATTGGTTCTCCCGAACCCTCTATATATGCTGTTGCAAGTGCCAGTTTAGTATCTTCGTTATTAGGATCTATCTGCGCAGACTGCTCCAGGCAACTCACTGCCTCTCCCGCTTCCCACAACTGCACAGACGGCGAATGTTCGTCTTGCATTAGCTGCAAAAATATTTGGCCTGCAAAAGTAAGATCTTTTGCTGACTTCTCCAACTTTCCTGCTTTTCCTGAAAAATAGGCGGCGATGGGAAATTGTTTATTACGTTCGTATACACCCGACAGGCGTACAAAAACAGAAGCCATACGCGAAGAGTCGCGCATGGCCGTAAGTTCATTTTCAATGGTCTTCACCGTATCAGCTGCCGTTTTCGGGAGCAACTTCTTTGATGCGGCTAATAAAGAGTCGAAAGAGGCGGGCTTCATGGTGTTAGGACCCTGGGCCATGCCACCTTGCTGAGGTTGATGATCGTGATCATGTTTCTTCAGCGGCGGTATGGTATTACCTCCCCAGTATAAAAGAGCGATTAATATTGTTGCTGATGCTAGTGTGATATAATGTACTGCCTTCAATGGAATTGTTTTCTTGTTTCCGCAAAGGTAGCGAAATCACGCTTGTTTTATTTTGCTTACAGTTCTATGCCATCTTTCTCACTGCTCTCAACAAGTTCATGCTTGCTGTCTTTCACCGCCATAGAAAACTCCTTGGCAGGTTTAAATGCAGGAATAAAATGCTCGGGTATCTCTACCGCTACGTTCTTCTTGATGTTACGCCCGATCTTAGCCGCACGCTTCTTCAGAATAAAACTACCAAAACCACGTACATAGACAGGCTCTCCTTCTATCAGAGAAGTCTTCACTTCCTTAAAGAATGTTTCCAATGCCACCAGGATATCCACTTTAGGTATTCCTGTTTTCTCTGCTATGCTTCCAACGATATCCGCCTTTCTCATGTTTTATTAAATATTGTAATGATAAATAATACTAGCTGGACTGCTATTTCACAACCTTAGTATTCAATAATTGAACCAAATTTTGTGTTATTTACAAATTTACACTTTCGACACCTAATTGCCTATAAACCAAATATT
>CANBQQ010000112.1 GCA_947371715.1 Flavipsychrobacter stenotrophus | reverse complement strand
TCAGCCCTACAGGTGCTGCAATAAATGTTGTTGGGAAGAAAGAAGCTGAAAATTATATTATTGAGGTACAAGATAACGGCATAGGTATACCGCAAGACTTGCAGGGAAAGATATTCGACATGTTTACTGAAGCCAAACGGCCGGGCACTTCAGGCGAAAAGCCTTTCGGACTGGGATTGGCGATCTCAAGGCAGATAGTAGAGGCTCACAACGGAAAGATCTGGGTGAGCAGCGAGCAGGGCGTGGGGACGACATTCTTTGTATCCATTCCCATCACTTATAAAAAGAGGAATGACACTATTGGTGAACCATTCTGGAGGAAAGGGTAATTTGAAGAGGCGTTCCCCGATGCCAGGCTTCTGTGTTTGGTAGTGATTATAACTTTGAATAGCTCAAATCCTTTTATTGTCTTTCTGCACACTGGTTAGTTAGGTGGGCTCTTTGCAGCACAGGTAATTGCCTATAGGTGATATTTTAGCTACATTCGACACGAGACATTGGCAACAGAACTTATCTTTGCGCTATGGCCGAACCACTTAAATACATGTACAATGACCGTTTTTTCAAACAGTTGACCCGTCATTGTGCAGACATAATACCTGGCTTTAATGCAGCGCAGTTCAATGCTAATTTTTCTACACCCGAGTGGGATGGCCTGGAGTTGAAACAAAGAGTAAGGCACGTTGCCAATGCAATGGCAGCACAACTCACCGGCAAATACAAGCAGGATATAAAAGTAGTCACTCAACTTATCAGACACATACAAAAAGAACTGGGCGACATCAGTACCTTTCAGCATATTTTTCTTGCCGATTATATTGAACAGTATGGTATAGACTATCCTGTTGAGTCTATGAAGGCAATGGAGTACGCTACCATACTCAGTAGTTGCGAATTTGCTATTCGGCCGTTTATAGTCAAGTACCCCGAACAAGTAATGACACAGATGCTGGAATGGACCAAACACAAGCACGCATCTATAAGACGCCTTGCCAGCGAGGGCTGCCGGCCGCGGCTGCCATGGGGTATGGCATTGGTAGCCTTTAAGAAAGATCCTACACCCATTCTGCCTATACTGGAAGCATTGAAAGCTGACCCATCAGAATACGTGCGCAAAAGCGTAGCCAATAACCTTAACGATATTGCCAAAGACAATCCCGATGTTGTTAAGGGCATCATCAGGAGATGGCAGGGTAGTAGTAAAGAAACAGACTGGATACTAAAACACGGCAGTCGCACCATGCTGAAGAAAGCGGATGAACATACTCTGTCACTCTTCGGTGTAAGTGCAGTAAAGACCGTGCAGGTGAAAGACCTTACAGTAAAGAACCCGTCCATATCTATCGGCAGCGAACTCAACTTTTCATTCATGCTTACACATAAAGAAAGTAAGCCAACGCTGCTAAGAGTAGAGTATACGATCTACTACATGAAGGCCAGCAGAACACCTACAAGGAAGATCTTTAAGGTTACAGAAAATACCTTCGAGCCCAACCGTTCCTATCCCATCGCCCGCAAACAATCTTTCAAAGACATGACCACCCGCAAACACTATCCCGGCTTGCATCAGATAGCTATTGTAGTAAATGGGGTAGAGTATGAGAAAATAGATTTTGCAGTAAAATAAAGATAAATCACTGGTCGAAGCGTCTCGCTTCGTCCTTCTTATTGCAAGCGTCTCGCTTGCATGGATCTCGAGCCATTGCGCAATTAAGCCATTGAGCCATTCATTCGCTCCAGCTTCTTTATCCATCCCCTCACAACTATTAACGGTATTATTCCTATCACACCAAACATACAATCAATAACAATGTGGAACCAAGGTATGTGCCTTATCGGGCCTGCTATAAAAGCTAATGGTAGTACCGCAACACAAGCCAGCATAGCCCATTCCACTATCCATATATTCCTTACCGGATCACGAAATGGCCCTATGAATGCCATACCTATAACTATATGTGCGAAAGCCATCCAGTCATAGCCATAAAACATAAAGTCATACTGAGCATTAGTAGCCTCAACGCCTATCCATACCTTGTAGAGCCATGCACCTAATGCAGTGTTAGTACTAAACAAATGCATATCCATCATCCATTTCATTTCAGTATACACAGGGAATGCGGTAATTCCGCTCAGCATCAGCAGTACCACAAATATCATCATCAATACACGAATGCGAAGTAACAAACTTTTGGCTGTCATAGTGTTGGTTTTACTTTCTTGCATCGTATCCTTTGTTAATGTTGATAACTGATTTATGAATGATCTGGTATGCGGTAATACCACCACATACCATAAACAATATGAAGATGGCAACCGCTGTTATAAACAGATTCAGCTTCTTTTTAGATATACCAGCCAATGCCAATGCTAAAGAAACTACCAGCAATATTGCAGAAAGTATAACCCAGTTAATCAACTCGTTCACGGTCTCAATTTTAAGGCAATATAGTAATAGGTATCCTCATTTCCACATGAGCAAATAGTTCGTCTATCTGGCTGTCGGTTACAGATATACAACCTGCTGTCCAATCAATACCTACATAATCTTTTGGACTTCCTTTATGTCCATTGGGGATACCATGTATCATTACATCTCCGCCCGTTGGCTTATTATTCTTCTTGGCAAGCCTGCGGTCATTGTCGTTTGGGTAAGAAATGCCCAGCGACTTATGGTATTTGCTGCCGGCATTTTTTACGGATATATAATAGTGCCCCTCAGGTGTTTTATTATCCCCTTCAAAATGCTTGGCACCCACCGGTTGTGCGCCCAGCGATATTTTATACTTTTTCAGCAACTTCCCCTTGTTAAATACCATCATGTCCCTGGCTTTCTTGGTTACAGCAATGCTATCTACATCAGTAGCAAATGCCACCTTATAAAGCGGGTCTGTGGTAATAATATTGTGTCTGTGAGTGTTAATGTACCTATAAATAACTGCTGCACCCGCGATTACGCACAGGCAGAAAGCAATAAGAACTGGTATATGTCGATATGTTTTTTTGCGAGGTGGTATCATAAAAATTAGCTGGCCGCAAATTACCGGACTACTATTTTCTTAACAGCATTGACTTTTCCTTCATCCTCCCACTTTATCAAATATAAACCAGCGGAGAAATTAGCTAGATCTATTGTGGTTTTAGCGTCTGTGATCTTTTTAGATACTATAACACTGCCATAAATATCCATCACCTTCAAGTAGCCTTTTGGTTCAAATAGCTCAATAAAGAGGGTGTTAAATGCGGGATTGGGGTAGAGTGTCATTAGGTCATTACTTGTTGATCTTTCCACTCCGCTATTATCGTCCGATACATGAATTTCTGCAGATGTTGCAGAATCAATACAGTGATCTGACGGGAAAATAAATGCCGAAATAGTATCTTTGCCGGGAGTTTTTATATAAGTAGTATAGGCTACTGTTCCAACGTCAAACACAGCCCCATTTTTATACCAATAAATAGTATAACTGCTACCACCCCCTGTTATTGTTGCTGTAAGTGCTACTGTACTTGCTACTGGAGTAACCATAGGCCCGGAAATGCTGATCACTGGTTCTGCAATAGGCACAACCACTATAGTTATAACATTACTTAAAACGGGCGTTAGAGATGCACAGACTTCATTGCTTGTGAGTGTGCATAGTATACTATCTGTATTAGCTGGAGTGTAAGAATAAGATGTGCCTGTGCCCGCGACCATACCGTTTACTATCCATGTGTATAGTGGTATTGAACCACCGCCACTTATACTAGCCGTTAGCGTAACTAATGTTCCCAGGCACACCGAAGCAGCAGGAGTAGCAACAATTGAAATTGCCGGTGCAATTGCCGGTGGTAATAAAACGAAAGAAAGAGGGTTGCTTGTTATATTCACAATTGTACCTGACAATGAGGTAGTGGAAACGTTACATTGAACAACATCTCCATACCCCGGAATAAAACTGTAGCTTGCGTTGGTTGCACCGGTAATTGTTATTCCATTTACAATCCATACATAATTAATTGTACCAACTGCACTAGCGACAGAACAGATACATGTAGCCAGTGTACCTGGGCAAATTGTATCAGCTACAGCATGTAGTGAAATAGTAACGCTGGCATCTTCATATGCTCCCATATCAATGTTGCTGCCAAGTAGCCTGAAAGACCCCTCATAGTCACCTACCAGGCGCATTGCCCGGCTGGTATCTCCGGCATTAATACATGGCGATGAAGGCAGCAACTTAAAATTGGCAGAAAGTGCACTTTCCGTGAAGCTATGAGTTAATGTTGGAGCAATGAATAAAGGCGATGTGGCAACAATATTTGTAGTCGTATCACCTAGAAGATATGTTATTGGAGATGGAAAACCATTGATTACCTCCCTGTAATATGGGTGGGGAAGATAGTTATGTTCGCAGAGAAAGGTATCAGCATAATACAAGTAAATACTATTGCTACTGTCATATATTCCATATGGCCATGGCGTATGGTTTCCTTTGAATATATTGTTGACTATTTTCGCTGCAGTATGGCCACATACGATCGGATTATTGAAGATTTCAATACCACTGCCTAAACCATAGGCATATACTGAATTATTGACAATAGTGTTATTGGCAATGAGAGCGTTGGTCATATACACATTTATTGCGCCTCCCCATGTTACTGCCTGATTATTAGCAATTACGTTGTTTCGAATAATGTAATTGCCTCTTGGCGTTGAATCAGGTGGGTCACTTACTCTTATCCCTCCCCCTCCATCGTTCATCCCACAAAATGCGGTTGTAGCGGTTGCTATATTGTTACAGATCAGGTTGTTGTCGATAGTAGCTTTACTTTTAACCAAATATAACGGCGCGCATATCCCGGTTTTATTGGCATATATTCTATTGTTTGAAATATTCACATTGCTACTTTCTATATATATTGTCCCGACTGCAGAAAATGAACCAACATACATATTATCGTATACATCGCTGTTTACAACTGACAATTGCCCAAAGCCAAAAGACAGTATTGACACAGCCCAATTGCTGTGTATGGAGCAATTTTTTATTTCAAATAATCCGGAACTACCTATGATAATTCTTCCAATGCTCATTATGTAGTTTTCATATATGCTGCAGCTGTCTAAGCTACTATGAAATCCGGTATCGTGCCATACATTTTGAAATGAAATCATGTGGTTGGCGGCAGGAAGACTATAACGGTTATGATAGATGTCGCACCCAACTACATCCAATTGTCTCTGAATAGACAAGGCACCATTTTTTATATCCGTTATCACACAGTATTTTAATTTTGTTGAATCGAAAACATGCGGGGCCAGATACACCAGCTCAATACCACGCCATCCGCCGTAAGCAACTGAGTCATTACACCACGACGTAGTATCCTGCGCATGAAAGATAATCTTGTTTGCAGAAGAACCGACTGCTTTAAATAAGCCTCTTATGGACAATTTGTATCCACCCTGAAATACTACTTCTACACCTGGGTCTATTACCAGAGAATCACCTGTATTTACAGTTATGTCATTGAATATTTTGTAAGGAGATCCGGCAATAGTCCAATGGCCGCTAACAGTAGGGGTGGTGATATTAGTTGCAGCGATACTACTGAACACATAAAATAGTAAAATCAGTATAAGAGAGAGCTTTTTCATAAGTAATATTGGTTAAGTAATGATGCAGTTCATAACTTGCATCCCAAATATAAACAAAAACAATTTGAATGGAACTGTTATTCAAAAACATTTAATGAGCGTTAATGATTAACAGTGTAGGCATGCAGTTGTTCGTATGTAGTTAAATTTAATTTAAAAACAACATTCCAACGGATTAAGACTAATATAGAACGAGGGCATTGACACAGAAATGGATAAAAACTTTTAATTTTATATTGCAATGTTAACCAGCAAAGAACATAAGCCCGAAGTTTCTCCCGTTCTAGTAGAAACAGATCTTGATCGTCTGCGTAGAGACGTTTACAGATCTGACATGGAAAAATTTAAGTTGCTGATGGATATGTTCAGAAAGAATGCCCTGCTAAAGAAAGCTAAAATCACCCATAAGTAACCATGGATGTACAGGATGAAGAATTGTTACATTTCTGGAAGTGCCTTGCCAATCACAATGTAAAATACATTATGATTGGAGGCTTTGCCACTCGTTTCCATGGGTTCAACAGAAGTACGGAAGATTTGGACATATGGTTGGAAGATACAACAGCCAACAGAAGACAGCTAAGAAAAGCATTTGTTGAAATTGGTTACGGAGATGTTCCTCAGCTGGAGACTATGGAATTTATTCCCGGGTGGACAAACTTTTACATAGCAGGTGTAGAGTTGGATGTAATGACCAACATGAAAGGCTTGGAGAATTTGACATTCGAAGAATGTTTGCAGCAAGCCTCTATCGCAGAACTGGACGGGGTCAAAATACCCTTTCTACACATCAACCAGCTTATCCAAAATAAAAGGACCGTTAATCGCCCCAAAGATCAGATCGATGTTATAGAGTTAGAACGGATAAGAGACTTACGAGAGCAAAAACAATAAAAGCCGCTATCGCGGCTTTTATAAATAGCATGTTTCCAATATTAATCCTTCGTACTCACCCCCTTAAACTGGTGTATGGTTTCCTTAAACAATACATTGAAGGTCGTTAATGATCCATATACTGAAGTAATGTATTGCTGCAACTCTACCTTATCTGCATCGTCGAGCACTTTATGGGCGTTTATCTTTTGCTCCATTACGCGTAGCTTATCACGTACCATTACTATTTTGTGGAAGAAGGTTTCAATAGGAATTTCTTTTGACTGCATGGTAGGGTCGTTAGGCTTCAGTATCATATTGCCGCGCTTCCATTTCAGTGCTATCGGCACTACCTGTGTGTCGTGCAGGCGCTGGTCAAGTATATTGTTGAGGGCTTGTTCTATGTCGGCAATTGTAATTGGCCCATCAGTTGGCGTGCCATCAACGCCATCCACAACTTTCAGTCCTTCATAATCTTTACTGATGCTCTTAGTGTCCTGCTGCGATTTGAACCAGATAATATAAAATTCAGAAGCTGTATCTACTATTACGCCCTTGCCAAAGTGCATGTGGTCTACTCTCGATCCTATTCCTAGTGGTGTGCTCATGTATATTTATTGTGGCTCCTAAAATAGCCAACTATTGGTAAAGAGCAAAATCAACATAAACGAACTGCAGAGCGATATATTTTATTGGAAGGGTCATTAAGCCATTAAGCCATTACGCAATTGAGCCATTCTCTACTCATTTCCTTTCCAGGGGCCGGCCCCCGCTCTCACTAGCTCCGGTTGTCCACTGGTACAATCTATGACGGTTGAAGAAAGTATCTCACCCGGTCCTCCATCTATCACAATATCTACCAGGTTTTCAAAAATATCATGCATAATTTCCGGGTCGGTGTAATACTCTACATCTGCATCCATAGGAAGAGATGCACTCATCAGTGGGTTGCCCAATGCCTTTACTATCTCGTGGCATATTTTATTATCGGGTATGCGTATGCCCACCGTGTCCTTTTTTGTCTTCAGCATTTTGGGCACCTGCTTGCTTGCCTGCAGTATGAAGGTATAAGGGCCTGGCAGCAGCTGTTTCAATATTCTGAATACAGGTGTGTCTACGCTTTTGGCATAATCACTCAGGTGGCTCAGATCGCAGCATATAAACGAGAACTGCGCTTTCTTTAGTTCTATTCCCTTTATGCGGGCAATCTTGGCTATGGCCTCGGGATGAGTAATATCACAACCCAGTCCATAAATAGTATCAGTAGGATATATGATCACGCCACCCCGTTTCAGGCACTCTACTACCGTCTTAATATTTCTTTCCTGTGGATTGTCGGGATGTATATGTAGCAGCATGGTTGCAATGTTGGTGGGGGATACACGCAATTTACGAAAAATTTATGCCAATGATGGGCTGAATCAGGTAGCGCAATTATTGATATGCTTTTACATATATATTAATATAGACCCACTCTATATAATACATCCCATAAAAATGCATAATTTTGCACCACAAAAATAAAACAGGTATGAAAATAGATAAGATGCTCAGCAAACTGGGTATTGAAAAAATAAACGAAGGCGCTTCAACAGGTACAAAATGGCTTAAAGCAGGTGGTGAGATCATAGAGTCTCATTCTCCGGTAGATGGCAAAAAGATAGCATCGGTAACATCTGTTACCCGCAAAACATACGATGATGTAGTGGCTAAATCTCATGCGGCATTTGCTGAGTGGCGCACATGGCCGGCACCAAAGCGTGGCGAAGTAGTTCGCCAGGTAGGTGAGGCACTTAGGAAAAACAAAGAAGCTCTGGGTACACTTGTTTCATATGAAATGGGTAAGAGCTTGCAGGAAGGTCTCGGAGAAGTACAGGAAATGATCGATATCTGCGATTTCGCGGTAGGTATGAGCCGTCAGCTATATGGTCTTACAATGCATAGCGAAAGGCCTCGCCACCGCATGTACGAGCAGTATCACCCTATCGGTGTGGTTGGTATCATCAGCGCGTTCAACTTCCCGGTTGCCGTTTGGGCCTGGAACAGTGCTCTGGCATGGATCTGCGGCGATACCTGTGTTTGGAAGCCATCTGAAAAAACGCCTTTGACTGCAATAGCTTGTCAGAATATCATTTCAGAAGTATTTAAAGAAAACAACGTACCTGAGGG
>CANBQQ010000111.1 GCA_947371715.1 Flavipsychrobacter stenotrophus | reverse complement strand
AAATCAAGCTGATTTATGAATGTTTTGCTTTGGAAAAGTAATGTGTTTGTGGAGATTTGATAGGAAAATTCTACACAAGGACGTGAAGGTGTTTAAGAACTATGTGAAATCTAATGGTGAAGAGAATGCTGACATCATGCGAAACGCATGGAAGGAGCGTGGTGAAATCTAATTTGAAATAGTAGAAATTGAAAGGCCCCAGAAACGGGGTCCTTTGCATTTTTGAATATTTAAGAAAAAATGCCACAAAAAATGCCACAAGCAAAAATAAAGCCTTGCAATCTATTGATTTACAAGGCTTTATGAAGTAAAATGTGACCCGGATTGGATTCGAACCAATGACCCCCAGCTTAGAAGGCTGGTGCTCTATCCAGCTGAGCTACCGGGCCGGATCACCTTTAAAAGGAGTGCAAATGTAGGAAATTATTTTGATTATTTTTTGTCGTCTTCTGTTGGGGCTTGTCCGTCCTGAAGTTCTTGTATCGGCATTATGTTCATTCTGAGGTTCCACATATCGTTTAACCACATGAATGCATTGTATTGACCGCTGGGAACGTAAGTGTATTTGCGGTTAGGATCATTTACCTGCGAAGTGAGGTCGTCGAACACTACCATTTGTTTTTCATCATTCCAGTTAAGTCCCACTGTTACGCCCTTCTTGTATTCCATTATAAAGCGGTTGATGCGCTGGCCCGGGAAGTTTTTAGAGCCAACACCAAATATCGGTGCACCAAATACTATAGCATTTCCGTCGAATGTAAGCGGATCCATTACCTTCTTATTGCTGAGTGCGTTGGCCGAAGAAAAGCCAAATAGTGTGTATACTCTGCGGCCATTGCCAAGGTCATTGGTCATAATGCGGTAGTAAAGTGCACCAAACCATTTGCCACCGGTCAATATGCTGTCTTCGGCACCCTTACCCAGTTGTTCGCTATAGTCGCTAAGGCCGTATAGTTTCAGGGTTTCAGAAGGCATCTGTATGGCACCGTAGTATCTCCTGAATATAGCAGACATATCCACGCCCCAATTGAAGATGCGGAAAGAATGATCATCGGGAGAAATGATGCTGATCTTGTCTTTCAGTTTGTCGAATGGGTATTGGTATGAATTAGGGATCTTCAGCGTCTTGAGCAACTGCCTGATGAAGCGCTCGCTGTAACCCACATGGGTTTCGGGGATAAATGCCTCGTACATGGAATCTGCAGTTACCAGCATAGAGTCTTCCATAATCTGCAGTTTCTCCAGATCACGGGGAGTGATTCCTCCGCCCTGCGCAAGCGCCTGTTTGCCAGATAGCAGCGTAAATAGGATAGCAGAAAAGATGAGTAGTTTTTTCAACATAGCACTAGTGTACATACCAACAAACTTAAACATTTTGCGGTTAAAGTTACCATAAATTGAAAGGAAATAGATCGATGATAGTACACGGTGTTACTTTTCAGTCTGTAAGTATTAATTCGACAGCGCACCATTTTTAACGTTCTTATAAGACTGCGGTAACGAGGTTTCTATAATTTTGGTGCCGATCTGATGGACTTAATTTCAAGAGGCTTGCTGTCGTTATTTCTTCTTCTTTTTTGGGGGAACAGCCACGTGTATGCACATGTGCAGCACGACGTGAATACGAGCTTATCCTTGCATAACTTCAAGACGTTACATACCCAGTCCCCTGTAGCGACAGACAATCCTGACATTACCGCCGTTAATCTTTCCCAACGAACAATAAAGAAGGAAAAGGCCATAATTGAAGATAATGACGATGAGGATGAAGACGATGATGATAAGTCGGTAATATCAAAGAAGTACAGCCTGGCAGGTAAAGGAGCCGGTATTTTTAGTTATTCTATTATCTCAAATGCACATAGTGTTGGCCGTGCAAAACGTTGCTATCCTGATAGCCAACATCTGGCTATAGCCTCATCATGCAGATTGTTTATCCGCAATCGGGTGATCAGGATCTGATCCCTTTTTATTGAGCCTAGGAGTTCTTCCTGGCTTATTCTATTTTATTTTTCTATGATCTTACTGCATTGCGTCGGCTAGCTACGTCCATATGATTTGGTCTGTTTGGCACACTTCAAACCGCATATTTAATTATGCTGCGGGGCAAAAAAGCCATGTCAATTAATCCGTTCAATCGGTATCAGTAGAATTTAATTAACACAAATCTCAATTAGCAATCATCATAACTTATGAATAGACTACTCATGCTTGCAGGCCTGTGGGCCTTGCTGTGCCACGCCAGTTGCACAATGGAAAAGAAAGAAAAGGAAATTGAAGCGAAACTGTTGGTCACCAGTCCGCTGAAAATGGACACTACGCTTGTCAAGGAATATGTGTGCCAGATACGCTCAATAAGTCATATTGAGTTGAGAGCGCAGGAAAGGGGCTACCTGCAAAAGATATTTGTGGATGAAGGGCAGTTTGTAAAGAAAGGCCAGCTGTTATTCCAGATAATGCCCAAGTTGTATGAAGCAGAATTGCAGAAGGCGCAGGCTGAGGCAAGGTTTGCCGAGATAGAATATCAGAATACCAAAAAGCTCGCCGACGATAATGTGGTAGCACCAAATGAGCTGGCCATGGCAAAGGCAAAGCTGGATAAGGCAAAGGCGGACATATCGCTGAACCAGGTACATCTGCAATTTACCGAGATAAGAGCACCATTTGACGGAATCATAGACCGCTTTATGGTAAGGCAGGGTAGCCTTGTTGGTGAAGGGGATCTACTTACGACGCTGTCGGACAACAGCAAGATGTGGGTCTACTTCAACGTGCCTGAAGCAGAATATCTGAATTATAAGACCGATCCGCGGAAAGACACCACTAAGGTGAGCCTGGTGATGGCCAATAATGAATTGTTTGAATATCCTGGTGTGGTTGGAACTATTGAAGCTGATTTCAATAACGAAACCGGTAACCTGCCATTTAGGGCAACATTTCCTAATCCTAAGGGCCTGTTGAGACATGGTGAGACAGGCAACATAAGAATGTTAGTGCCACTGAAGAATGCTATGATCATACCGCAGAAGGCAACATTTGAAGTGCTCGATAAAAAGTATGTGTATGTGGTGGACAAGGACAACAGGGTAAAGTCGAGAGAGATAACGATCGGTGCGGATATGGAAGACCTGTATGCAGTTAGCGCGGGTATTGCCGAGACTGATAAGATACTGCTGGAAGGGATAAGGAAGGTGAAGAATAATGATAAAATATTATTCGACTATGAGGCCCCCAGGCTTGTAATGTCCAAATTGAAGTTACCATCTGAATAATTTAATCACTAAAAAACTACAACATGTTTAATAAATTCATTCAGAGGCCGGTTCTGGCTATAGTGTTGTCGCTTGTGATCATATTCATGGGTGTACTTGCTATCAAAACCCTCCCTGTATCACAATACCCATCTATTGCTCCGCCAATGGTGGTTGTAAATATCGCTTACCCCGGTGCCAGTGCTGATGTATTGGTGAACTCCGTACTTATACAGATGGAGAAGGCCATTAATGGTACACCGGGTATGAAGTACATGACATCTGATGCTACCAGTGCCGGTGAGGCTACCATACAGGTGGTCTTCGACCTGGGCACAGACCCTAACCAGGCAATGGTGAACGTGAAGACCCGAATAGAACAGGTTACCAACCTGTTGCCTGAGTTGGTGCAACGTGAAGGACTTGTGGTAAGCTACACATCGCCTAACATGCTTATGTACGTGAATCTTTACAGTAAAGATCCGCATGCGGATGAAAAATTCCTTTACAACTTTGCCGGGGTAAATATCGTACCCGAACTGAGCAGGTTGAAAGGAGTAGGTAGTGCCAAAATATTGGGTAGCCGTCAGTTTGCCATGCGCGTATGGTTAAAGCCAGATAGAATGAGGGCTTACAACGTTTCGACAGATGAAGTAATGGACGCCCTGGCGCAACAAAGTATCATAGGCTCACCGGGAAGAATAGGCCAGGCGACAGGTAAAAGATCTCAGGCCTTGGAGTATGTGCTTACTTACAAGGGGCGATTCAACACCCCTGAGCAATATAATGAAGTTATCCTTCGCTCCAATCCTAATGGCGAGATCCTTCGCCTGAAGGATGTGGCAGATGTGGAGTTGGGTAGCGAGTTTTATGATATCTATTCCAATATGGATGGCCACCCGTCTGCAGCTATAACACTCAAGCAGACCTACGGTAGTAATGCAAGGGATGTAATTAAAGAAGTAAAGGCTAAGTTGGACGAGATCAAGGCCAGTTCCTTTCCTCCCGGCATGGACTACCAGATAAGCTATGATGTATCTACCTTCCTCGATGCTTCTATTGAGAAAGTAATACACACACTTGCTGAGGCATTTATACTGGTGGCTATTGTTGTGTTCCTGTTTTTGGGCGACTGGCGCTCCACATTGATACCTACATTGGCCGTACCGGTATCTCTTATTGGTGCATTCATATTTATGCAAATGATGGGGCTGACCATCAATCTGATTACGCTGTTTGCATTGGTATTGGCCATTGGTATTGTGGTAGATAATGCCATAGTAGTTGTGGAGGCGGTGCATACCAAAATGGCGGAGGAAAATCTATCTCCTTTTAAGGCGGTAAAGAAAGTGTTGCGGGAGATCAGTGGTGCCATCATAGCCATTACTTTGTTGATGACTGCGGTGTTTGTGCCGGTTGCATTCATGTCGGGCCCTGTAGGGATATTCTACAGGCAGTTCTCTATAACCATGGCGGCATCTATTGTTATCTCGGGTGTGGTGGCACTTACGCTTACGCCAGTGTTGTGTGCCATGATATTGAAGAATACCCATGGGCAACCTAAAAGGAAAACACCGATCAACAGGCTTACCGATGGATTTAATAATTGGTTTGAGCGGGTTACCGGAAGGTATGCAAGTTTGCTCAGGTTGATCGTTAACCGCAGGGTGGTAACATTTGGTTTGTTGCTGGCCTTCTGCGGTGGCATATGGGTAATGTCTGCTACGCTGCCAACGGGTTTTATACCTAATGAAGACCAGGGAATGGTGTATGCTATTATTCAAACCCCTCCTGGGTCCACACTGGAAAGAACCAATGATATAGCCAAGCACTTGCAACAGATAGCATCGCATGTAGAAGGAGTACAGTCGGTATCAGCGTTGGCAGGCTATGAGGTGTTGACAGAGGGTAGGGGATCTAACGCAGGTACATGCTTGATCAATCTTAAAGGCTGGTCGGACAGGAAACATTCTGCCAAGGAGATCATTGAGGAACTGGAAGAAAAGGCCAAGGCTATTCCCGGTGCAACCATTGAATTCTTTGAGCCGCCGGCAGTGCCGGGTTATGGAGCTGCTGGTGGTTTCTCGCTACGCCTGCTGGATAAGACCAATACCGGCGACTACAAATCTTTCGGCAAGGTTAATGATGAGTTTATGGCGGCATTGAAGAAACGTAAAGAACTGACCGGACTATTCACCTTTTTCGCGGCCAACTATCCGCAGTATGAGCTGGAGATAGATAACAATGCAGCCATGCAGAAGGGTGTATCTATTGGTAAGGCCATGAACAATTTGTCCATACTTATTGGTAGTACCTATGAGCAGGGGTTCATCAGGTTTGGTATGTTCTATAAAGTATATGTGCAGGCATCGCCGGAATACAGGCAACTGCCGGAAGATGTACTAAAGCTCTACATTAAGAACAATAAAGATGAGATGGTGCCTTATTCTGCTTTTATGAAAATAAAGAAGACGCAAGGTCTCAATGAGATAACGAGGTACAATATGTACACATCTTCGGCCATCAATGGTGCGCCCGCTATTGGTTATAGCAGCGGTGAAGCAATTAAAGCCATACAGGAGGTAGCTGAAAAAACACTTCCGCGTGGCTATGGTATAGACTGGCTGGGCCTTTCTAAAGATGAGGTAGGTAGAGGGAACGAAGCATTGTACATCTTCCTGATCGTACTTGCATTTGTGTACCTGGTACTAGCGGCGCAGTATGAGAGCTTTATCTTGCCGTTGGTGGTTATTCTGTCCTTGCCCGTGGGTGTGTTTGGTGCTTTCCTGTTGCTGAAGCTGATGGGCTTATCCAATGACATTTATGCGCAGGTGGGATTGGTGATGTTGGTTGGTCTGTTGGGTAAAAATGCAGTGCTGATAGTAGAGTTCGCGGTACAGAAACACCAGCAGGGTGCAACCATACTGGAGGCAGCTATAGAAGGTGCTGTTGTTCGCTTCCGTCCCATCTTGATGACCTCTTTCGCCTTCATTGCCGGTTTGATCCCACTGATGTTTGCTACAGGTCCTGGTGCCATTGGTAACCGCACCATAGGGGCTTCATCGGCAGGAGGTATGTTGCTCGGTACGCTGTTCGGGGTGATCATTATTCCGGGACTGTACTTTGTATTTGGCAACCTTGCCAAAGGCCGTAAGCTAATACGCGACGAGGATCATGTGCCGTTGAGCGAGGATTTTACCCACACGAAAAAGAAGAAGCGTAAGTTTTTCTTTAAATCAAACGAGGACAATTCATTAACCGAAAAAACTGACGATCATGCTTAGACGAAGAATATATAAAAGCCTTGGCATAGCCTGCCTGTCGTTGGTGTATGCTGGCTGTAAGTTGCCAACGCTGGCAGAACGGAATGTAAATAGAACGGTGCCCGCAGAATACGTTAATAGTACGCAGGATACAACCAATACTGCTAAGGTGGTTTGGAGAGACTTCTTTACTGATCCCTATCTTAATGCCCTTATAGATACAGCGCTTACGAACAACCAGGAGCTAAATATAACACTGCAGGAGATACAGATAGCGCGCAATGAGGTTAGGGCGCGAAAGGGAGAATATCTACCATTTGTAGGCATCAAGGGTGGGGCAGGTGTTGATAAAGTGGCACGGTATACCAATATAGGCGCCCTTGAAGCCAATAATGAGATAAAGCCCGGCAAGGAAACGCCCGATCCGTTGCCTGACTACCTTATAGCAGCAACCGCCACATGGGAGGTGGATGTGTGGCATAAGTTGCTTAACGCTAAGAAGGCTGCAGTTAACCGGTATTTGGCATCTGTGGAGGGTAGAAATTTTGTGATCACTAACCTGGTTGCAGAGGTTGCCAATTCTTATTATGAATTACTCGCTTTGGATAATCAGTTGGAGATAGTAAAACAGAATATAGAGCTGCAAAACAATGCGCTTAGGATTGTAAAACTGCAGAAGGAAGCGGCACGTGTTACAGAGTTGGCTGTTCGTAGGTTTGAGGCGCAGGTTCTTAATACACAAAGCCTTCAGTTCAATATACAGCAGAACATCACCGAGACAGAGAACCGGATCAATTTTCTTCTTGGGCGCTATCCGCAACCTATACCCAGGAACGATCAATCATTCAGTTCATTGGTTCCTAATGTTGTGTTGAGTGGTATACCATCGCAATTGTTAGAGAACCGACCCGATGTAAAGCAGGCAGAATTGGAGTTGAAAGCCAGCAAGCTGGATGTGCTGGTGGCAAAGGCAGCCTTCTATCCTTCATTGGGTATTTCGGCTTCGGTAGGCTATCAGGCGTTCAATCCTGCGTACCTTGTGAAAACGCCGGAATCAATGCTATACTCATTGGCCGGTGAATTGGTAGCGCCATTGGTAAACAGGAACGCCATAAAGGCCATGTATCTCAATGCCAATGCTAAGCAGGTACAGGCAGTATACAACTATGAGCGTACGGTATTGAAGGCATATACCGAAGTGGTTAATCAGCAATCTAAGATCAGCAACCTGGAAAAGAGTTTTGAACTGAAGTCGAAACAGGTGCAGGCGTTATCGCAGTCTGTAGATATTTCAAACGAACTTTTCCGGTCTGCACGAGCAGATTATATGGAGGTATTGCTTACTCAGCGCGATGCATTGGAGTCAAAATTCGAGCTGATCGAAACACAGAAACAGCAACTCAATGCGGTGGTGAATATCTACCAGGCGTTGGGCGGTGGTTGGAAATAAGCCTCACCACGGCCCTATCCAAAGGAGAGGGAGATGTTTTCCGACAAAAAATGAAGCCTTCAAAATCGAAAGATTTGAAGGCTTCATTTTTATGCTTTCTCCCGCTAGGCGGCAGAGGTTTCTAATTTTTACTTTTGAGTTTTCACTTAGTACTGTCCTGTACTTAGCATTACGAGTGTGCAGGCTTCAATCGGCTCTATACCATTCTTCTGCGCCAGCGATTCCAGTTCTTCGTTCTCTGTGCCAGGATTAAAAATGATGCGGCGGGGTTTCAGTGAAAGAATGTAATCGTAATATGGTTGCTGGTGCAGTGGATTGAGATAAAGCGTTACTGTATCTATCTCATCTGTATCGGGCTTTTCTGTGAGTATTTCCACGCCATCTACATTTCCTTTCACCTTTCCTAAGGCCACTACAGACTGTCCCTTGCTGAGTAGTTTCTTTACCGCCATGTTGCTGTAGCGAGAAGGATTCTCAGATGCACCTAATACTAATGTCTTATTTTTCATGCTGCACTTTTATACCGTTATCGCTATAAAAATTATTCCGCCATCGACATCGCTATCATTTCAGCAATATCCATCACCTTTACGGTATCTTCTTTCTCTTTGTTTTTAACGCCATCTGTAAGCATGGTTGTGCAGAAAGGGCAGTTAGCAGCAATAATGGTAGCACCTGTTTCCAGTGCCTGCTCCGCACGATCGAAGTTTACTCTTGATGTGCCTGGTTCTTCTTCTTTGAACATCTGCGCACCACCGGCACCACAGCACATACCGTTGCTA
>CANBQQ010000110.1 GCA_947371715.1 Flavipsychrobacter stenotrophus | reverse complement strand
ACCAGTTTCCAATGGGAGTGATCTATACTCGGAAAAAATGCATCAGCATTGTTTATGGTAGTATGCACGCGTGTTATGTACATTCTATCTACGTATGGCATTGCGAGTTCAAATATCTTACCACCGCCAATTATGAATGCTTCTGCTACATCTTCTTCTTCAACCCTTTCTATTGATTCTGCAAGTGAATCAAAAAGTAATACACCTTGAGGTAGAGTAATATTACCTGATTGAGAGAGTACTACATTCAAGCGACCGGGCAGTGGTTTACCTAACGATTCAAATGTCTTTCTACCCATGATCACAGGTTTACCCAGAGTAGTGCGTTTAAAGAACTTAAGATCTTCAGGCAGGCGCCATGGCAATTCATTATGCACACCTATTGCATTGTTTTCAGAAGCCGCTACTATGAATGATAGAACCATACTACAAAAGTATTCATTTTATTAGTGACTATGTTACTTCTAAACTGCTATCGGTGCTTTGATACCCGGATGGCTTACATAGTTATCTAAGGTGAAATCTTCGTACTTAAAATCAAACAGATCTTTTACGTCGGGGTTCAGCTTCATTGTTGGTAATGGATATGGTGTGCGGCTGAGTTGCAGTTTAGTCTGTTCCAGGTGATTGGTATAGAGATGAGCATCTCCAAGTGTGTGAATAAACTCTCCGGGCTGTAATCCACATACCTGTGCTATCATCATAGTTAACAATGCATATGAGGCTATGTTGAAAGGAACACCAAGGAAGACATCTGCACTACGTTGGTATAGCTGACAACTTAATTTACCATCTGCTACATAAAATTGAAACAAGGCATGACATGGGCTCAATGCCATCTTCGGCAGATCCGCAACATTCCATGCATTCACGATCATTCTTCTGCTATCAGGGTTGTTTTTTATCTGGTGCAATACGTCCTTTATCTGGTCGTATATCTTTCCATCAGCACCTGCCCAACTGCGCCACTGGTGGCCATATACAGGGCCCAGATCACCATTCTTATCTGCCCATTCATCCCAGATGCTTACACCATGTTCATTGAGGTAAGCTATGTTGGTATCTCCTTTCAGAAACCACAGTAATTCATAGATTATAGACTTGAGATGCAGTTTTTTGGTTGTTACTAATGGAAAACCTTTTTGCAGATCAAAGCGCATCTGGTAGCCGAAAACACTTATTGTTCCGGTTCCTGTTCGGTCGCTTTTTTGCACACCTGTTTCTAAAATATGATTGAGTAGATCTGAATATGCCTGCATAAATTTGTAGAATATTATACCAAAGATACACAGAAGTCGTTTTATCTTATTTTTATACGGCAACAAGATGTTATAATTATCCTTTTGTTACATACCACGGTAAAATCTTTATACTTTTGCACCGGCTTATAAGGCCTTATTATTTTTGAATGAGTACATTATCTATAGTCATACCTGCGTACAATGAAGGACCTACTATTCATCATATTCTGGATAGGGTAAAGGCGGTACAATTAACTGGCGATATCAGTAAGGAAGTGATCATTGTTAATGATTGTTCTAAAGACAATACTGAAGAGGCTATTCTTGCTTATCAGGCGGGTAATCCCGATTTGCCTATCAGTTACTACAAGCATGCTGTTAACCAGGGCAAAGGGGCTGCACTGCATACAGGTATCAGAATGGCCAAGGGTGATTATGTAATTATTCAGGACGCTGATCTCGAGTATGACCCTGAAGAATACAACATACTGCTTAAACCTATTCTTACCGGTTTTGCTGACGTTGTGTATGGTTCCAGGTTCATGGGTGGTAATCCGCATCGCATTTTATTCTTCTGGCATTCTATAGGTAATAAATGGTTGACCCTAGCTTCTAATATGTTTACTAACTTAAACCTTACAGACATGGAGACATGTTATAAGGTATTCAGAAGAGAGACCATTCAGAGCATTAATCTTAAAGAAAAGAGATTTGGTTTCGAGCCTGAAGTGACTGCCAAGATCTCCCGTATACCGAAGATTCGTATATACGAAGTTGGTATATCTTATTATGGCCGTACTTATGAAGAAGGTAAGAAGATAGGTATGAAGGATGCATTCCGTGCACTGTATTGTATTATAAAATATAACATATTTAGTAAATAAAATTGAGCTATGCCCGTAATATTACCTGTTAAAGGAATTCACCCACAGATACCAGAAAGTTGTTTTGTTGCGCCTAATGCAACAATAGTTGGTGATGTAGTAATGGGCGAAGATTGTAGTGTATGGTTCAATGCAGTTGTACGCGGTGATGTGAACAGTATAAAGATTGGCAACAAGGTGAATATTCAGGATGGGGCAGTGATACATTGCACATACGAGAAAACTAAAGTACTGTTGGGTAATAATGTTTCTATTGGTCACAATGCATTGGTACATGGTTGTACTGTAGGTGATAATGTATTGATAGGAATGGGTTCAATAGTGATGGATAATGTGGTGATAGGTGAGAACTGTATCATTGCTGCCGGTGCAGTAGTTTTGGAAGGTACTCATGTACAGTCCGGTAGTATCTATGCCGGTGTACCTGCTAAGAAGGTTAAAGATATCAGTGCTGAACTATTGAAGGATGAGGTAGGGCGTATTGCCAATAACTACCTGATGTATAGTTCATGGTTCAAATAATTTTGTTTCGGGTTAGCTGAGGTGCCCCGATGTTTCTTTTCTATAGTTATAAATACATAGTTCTATAATGGTAAAAAATGCTACACCTGCTGAATTGAAAAAGGGAGGTGTTATTCTCGTGGATAAACCGGCAACCTGGACATCCTTCGATGCAGTTAATCAGATCAAGGTTACCCTTAAAGCTAAGATAGGTCACTGTGGTACACTTGATCCTCTGGCTACAGGGTTACTTATTTGCTGCACGGGTGATATGACCAAAAGCATATCCGGTTACCAGGGGTTGCCGAAAGAGTATACCGGGATAATCAGGCTTGGTGCTGTGACCGAGACATATGATCTGGAAAGTGAGCCAATGGATCATAAGCCTTTCGAGCATATTACAGAGCAGCAGATTCTGGAGGCTACTAAACAGTTTACCGGAGATATAATGCAGACACCGCCAATTCACTCTGCTATTAAGAAGGAAGGTAAACGATCTTATGATCTTGCCCGTGCAGGTATAGAAGTGGTATTGAATGCCAGGCCTGTGACTATAGGTGAATTCGAAATTACTAAGATCGATATGCCAGAGGTCTACTTCAGGGTATTGTGCAGTACAGGTACTTACATCCGTTCATTGGCCAATGATTTTGGTGCAGCGCTAGGTTGTGGCGGTTATCTGCAATTGCTGAGGCGGACAAAGATCGGGAACTTTAAAGTAGAGGATGGGCATTCTCCATTAGAGTGGAAAGAGATATGGAAGGAAATGAAGAACGAGGAAAGGAGTAAGCAGCAGACAGAAGAGAAGTTGTAAGTAACATAAACTATAAAGCAAAGAGCCGATCACTAATAGTGTTCGGCTCTTTTTATTTTATTTAGGTATTCGATTAAGGAACGTAGAATGTTACGCCAAAGTTCAACCCGAAGTTTGTCTTGCCTTCTGAACTGATGACATGAAGTGATTCAGTAAGGTGGATCTTTGTATTGATCTCAATGTTTACACCCTGTGTTATTAGTAAGCTTATTGGGCTTGACCCCTGCATTATCTTTATACCATCACCATCTTTAACGAACATATACTTCTGTGCATCAGGAACGATCATTGCTCCAAAGCCTAAGTATGGCTGTATCTTGCTTTTCTTAGGCAAGAGGTAGTATTGAATTGATACAGGGATTGAAACAAGGTTTCCCTTCCTTAGTGAAAGACCATTGTTCTTGTTGCTATTATTAGACAGGAGATTGCTCATCGATAGATCAACCTCTGCGCGGAATTGATTGACAATAGGAAAGCCCACAGAGAAACCTGTTGTTGGCGTTTGTTTGTGTGTTTGGTTATTACTTCCTTTTGTTACATCAAAGAATGCTACTCCTCTATAGAAACCAATGCTGAAATCTTTAAGGAAATGCTTCTTGTTCTTAGGGTGAGTTTTGCCAATGGCTACAGTGCTCATCAGGAGGATGGCAACCACAAGCATTGTTATGTATTTGAATGATTTCATTGGTATAGTAATATTAACGTTCTTCTTCTAATAATATTGTTAAAGCTTCGGAATTATTTGTTCCACGTGGAACAACTCCCTTTATGATTTCTATAACAAATTGTATGCCACACTATGTACCACGTGAAACAATGGCAGGCATGGCCTTACTCTTTGCAGATTTGTATTGTTCCGCGTGGAACAATATTCTGCGTTCTCCCGGACACTTTGAAATACTTCTGGCTAGAGGAATCTGCTGCTTCCGGATAGAACGCGTCCAGTGCCAGTGTCCTGCCCGCCTGCTGGTGGCTATCCTTTACCTAATCTCAGGATGTAATTTACGAAACATATCATTTACCACGGCATTCTGATCGTGGACAACAGAGACACCAAATGATGGCTTTAGCTGTATTGGCCCATGTATTGTGCATGCTATTTACTTTAGTATTTCAGCTATAGCCTCTTACTATTTCATTTCATGCCACAACCTTAAGGTCAATGTCATTAGGGCAAGGGGCAAATAACATGTTATGATGCCGAAGGTATCAGATGTCTATAGCAAAGTCAGTCGTAAATTGGGAGCGATGCCGAAGGTATTGGATGTCTAATTAAGCGAATTGCTCTTAACTTAATGACATTGACCAGAAGGTCGCGGCAAATGATAGCTAACCAAGTTCAAGAAGCACAATACAAAGTATTTGGGTAAGGGATAGCTGCCAATAGGCAGAGGTTCGGTCCATGGTATTTGGAAGCTCATGAGGTACTCTGGAAGGGGTATAGCAATCACCCCGAAATTGATTACCCAGGCTATAGGCCTATAGTGTTCCACGTGGAACACAGGTGTTTTGTTTAGGGGATACGCTGTATCTTTGCCCTATGTTTCCTGAGTATGATGTAATAGTAGTAGGTGCCGGACATGCCGGTTGTGAGGCTGCCGCTGCGGCTGCCAATATGGGGTCTAAGGTTTTATTGGTAACAATGAACATGCAGACCATTGCACAGATGAGCTGTAACCCGGCTATGGGTGGTATTGCCAAAGGCCAGATAGTGCGTGAGATTGATGCCATGGGTGGCTATAGCGGAATAGTAAGTGATAAGAGTACCATCCAATTCCGTATGCTGAATAGGTCTAAGGGGCCGGGAATGTGGAGTCCTCGTTCCCAAAACGACCGTGCATTGTTTGCAACAACGTGGAGAAACATGCTGGAGCAGACCCCCAATGTAGACTTCTGGCAGGATATGGTACAGGGTTTGATTGTTTCACGTGGAACAATACAAGGCATTGTAACCGGAATGGGGCAGGAGATAAGAGCTAGATCTGTAGTACTCACCAACGGAACTTTCCTTAACGGAGTGATACATGTAGGCGAAAAGCAGTTTGGCGGAGGTAGAATGGGGGAGAAAGGTGCAACAGGCATTACCGAACAATTGGTTTCCCTTGGCTTTGAAAGTGACAGATTGAAGACAGGAACACCACCAAGAATAGATGGCCGTAGCCTCGACTACACAAAAATGGAACGCCAGGAAGGAGACGACGAAGTAGTTGGCTTCTCTTACTTGCCTATTGAAAAGGTAAAACCACAGAACCAACGTTGCTGCTGGATCACCTATACCAGCCCTGAAGTACATGATATTTTGAAAACAGGCTTCGGTCAGTCGCCTATGTACCAGGGTAGAATCAAGGGAAGTGGACCAAGATATTGCCCGAGCATTGAAGATAAGGTTACCCGTTTTGCCGAAAAAGAAAGGCATCAATTGTTTGTGGAACCCGAAGGTTGGGACACAGTAGAGATCTATGTAAATGGATTCAGCACTTCTTTACCTGAAGAAGTTCAGTACAAAGCACTCACCATGGTGCCCGGTTTTGAGAAGGCTAAGTTCTTCCGTCCGGGCTATGCAATAGAATATGACTACTTTCCACCAACGCAATTGACCGCTACACTGGAAACCAAACTGATAAAAAATCTCTTTTTCGCTGGTCAGATCAACGGTACTACAGGATATGAAGAGGCAGCTTGCCAGGGATTAATGGCCGGGATCAATGCCAGCAGAAACGCTCACGAACAGGAACCGGTAATTTTAAAGAGGAGTGATGCCTATATAGGTGTACTTATCGATGACCTTATTAATAAGGGTACTGACGAACCGTACCGTATGTTTACCAGTCGCGCAGAGTACCGCACAATTCTGAGACAGGACAATGCCGATGTTAGACTAACGCCATTGGCTCATAGTATCGGGTTGGCATCAGACGAAAGGTTGGCATTGGTAAATGCGAAGCAAGGTGAAGTGGCGAGGGTGAAAAAAATAATGGAAGAGTTCAAAGCCGAGCCGGAAGCATTCAATGAATTTCTCGAAAGCAACAATTCTTCACCACTCACAGAAAAGTCAAAAGCACTAAAAGTGTTGCTTCGTCCTAACATCGGGATCAAGGAAATGATGGAATCTGTGCCCGATTTAAAGGCTTCTATAGGCGAATGTAGCCCACTGGTACTTGAGCAGGTTGAAATTATGGCCAAATATGCCACTTATATCGAAAAAGAGCACGAAATGGTCCAAAAAATGTCCAATTTAGAGGATTTAGCGATACCCGAACACTTCAACTACGAAAAACTCACTGCCATGTCCATCGAGGCGCGACAAAAGCTGATGAAGATAAAACCGAGGACAATTGGTCAGGCTAGTCGCATAAGTGGAGTCAATCCGAGCGACGTGCAAATATTGATCGTGTACATGGGGAGGTAAGAATAAGAAAATCGAATCCCTAAAAAATAAAACCTAAAATAGAGATCACCAAATGTTGTTGCAAACCAAAGCTGCCATTACCCGTTACTGTGAATACCAGGAACGATGCCATAGCGAGGTGCGCAACAAACTCTATGAGCTGGGTTGCACAACACCGGAAGTAGAAGATGGTATTGCCGGGCTCATAGAAATTGGGTTGTTGAACGAAGAGAGATTTGCAAGGGCTTATGCCCGGGGAAAATTCAGAATGAAGCAGTGGGGAAGAGAAAAGATCAAACAACAGCTGAAATTGAAGAAAATCTCTGATTTCTGCATTAAAAAGGGCCTTTCTGAAATAGATGCAGAAGAATATGACCGGATTCTGCAGAAATTGATGGAAAAGAAGCTAAATGAGTTAAAAGGAGAAAGAAGTGAGATGGTGTTGAAATCAAAAATATATAGATATATAGTGCAAAAAGGGTATGAGCGAGATATAGTTATTGATTTGTTAAACAATATGATTAAAGAAAAAAAGAAATATTAAAAGAATTAATTTTGCAGTTGAAAATATCAGTCTATTATGGTGCATTTGGTAACAGAAGGGATAAGTATAATGGTTGAGACTTTTTATCAGCCCACACAATCCAACCCGCTTAATTCCGAATACCTGTTCGCTTATCGCATCACTATAGAGAACCAGACAATGTACCCTGTAAAACTTCTCAGCAGACATTGGCACATAAAAGATAGTAACGGCACTCACCGCGAAGTACAGGGCGAAGGTGTAGTAGGCCGCCAGCCTATCATAGAGCCGGGAGATAGCTACCAATATACATCTGCAGCAGGCCTGCGCAGTGATATAGGTAAAATGTACGGTACCTACCTTATAGAGAATCTGTTCAACAAGAAGAAGTTCACAGTGACCATACCGGAATTTCAGTTGCTCGTTCCTGCCAAAATGAATTGATCAGCTCTTCCGTACTTCTGTCATACAAATTATTAAACCTACTGTTGATTAATTATTCTGATTGACCTAAGATCGATACCTTAAGTCAAGGATTTACCAACTGATAATGACCCCGAAGGGCGTCAGATGTCTGTAGTAAAATGAAATTTTTAGGTGAACGATGTCGAAGGTATCGGATGTCTGGCTAGACAAACTTTACTAAAAGTATGATGATATGGTAGGTCCGTCGTTACCCTTGCACATTAATAACCGGCATTTATCCACATTTCACTGCCGATATTATGCTATATGCCAATACTGAAAAGGAATGCGTGGAACTAGAAATTTGTGAATATCTTCTTTTGCATATCACATGTACATTACAGACCTTTGTACCACAAAAACTCAGTTTGCCAACCTCGCGCATCAATATGAAAAACAGCAACCGGCAGGCAAAAATACCCAACATCAGATCATGCCACTTTTCATAAAAAAGTGGCAACAACTGGCAGAAAGTGGCAGAAAGTGGCAGGAAGTAGCAGTTTGTTAAAATCGCTTGAAACCCTTATCCAAACAGCACCTCAGCCGAATTCACACAGTCAGAACTGCCACTTTTCATAAAAACTGCCACTTTTTGAAATCCACTTGTAGCGGTAATCATTCACAGGGAATAACTAGCTAGCCTGTAAACGTATTTAGGGACGAGCAACAACGCCGGAATTTAATGTCTGTTGCTATAATTCACATTTTATCCCGAAAAAAGTGAATGAAAACACTAAATTCGGCGGAAATTACCCACACCTATTTGCAAAATGAAAAAAATACGCTATTTAAAAGCGTAATAAGGTGTAAATTCACTTTTTTTGGTATAAATTTGCACTCCTTAATAAAAATAATATAGAACCTTCATGGCTGTAATTCAGAAGATCAGAAATAAGTATGGAAAAATAGCGGGTGGCGTTATCGGCGTTGCTCTTATAAGCTTTAT
>CANBQQ010000109.1 GCA_947371715.1 Flavipsychrobacter stenotrophus | reverse complement strand
TGGGGAAAGGATTGAGGGATCTGCAGTCAGTGATTCAAATCCCTCAATCAGCTTTCCTTTTTAGAATATTGTTATTATGTCTATAGCTTTATCATCTTCAAGGCATACACCATGGGCAGTTTACCTTCCATTCCCGGTATCTGGTATTTACGTGGGGCTATTTCTACAGTCTCGGGGAAACAGGCATATGGAGAATAGTCGTACTCAGCTAGTTTTACCAATTGCAGATTTTGATCTAATAGATTTTGTATCACCTCCGCCTGATCATGATTCCAGGTAACAGAGTTCAGGTTGATCGGTGCTGACTGGTCTGCATAAGTGCCTGATTCTACTTCATGTATCTCTTGCCTGTTGAAGTAAGAGTATTGTACATATTTGAAATGATTGTCGAACATCCAAAGTGTAGGGTGGAAGTCAGCAAACACAAACATACCACCCGGTTGTACGTATCGGCCAACTATAGAAGCCCACTTAGCCATGTCTGGCAACCAGCAGATGGTGCCATATGAGGTAAATACAATATCGAACTGACGATCCAGTAGCTCCGGAAGTTTGAAGATATCGGTGCAGATGAATTCCGCATCTAGCCCCAGTTCTTCATTCATTTTTCTTGCCTGTGCTATGGCTGCGTCAGATAGGTCTATACCGGTTACCTTGGCGCCCATCCGTGCCAGGGACAAAGAATCTTGTCCAAAGTGGCATTGAAGGTGCAGGACGGTCTTACCTTTCACATCTCCCAGTAGTGATAATTCTATATCGTTGAGCGACGATTCACCGGCCATAAACAGCTCGTTCCGGTAAAAGTCAGACGTAATGTGGTGCTTTGTTTTTTCGTTCCACAGGGCTTTATTGGTGGCTACGTAATCTATGTTTTCGGGCATGGGTTTTATTTTTGAAATATGTATAGGATAAGTGTGTATTGTTTGGAATCCTTATTATAGTCAACCTCGAGCGTTACATGGCCCACAGGTGGCGTGGTCGCCTTAAAATCGGGCATGAACATGATCTTTTTAAAGCTCTCCAGTCCTTTTATGTAATTGGGTACAGACCTCATTACATATCCTTTTGGTACAAGGCAACTGTTCAGTTCTGCTATAATGCGATTATACTCGGGTTTGATCAGATCGGTTGTTGGTGCCTGTTTTAGTGCCCCTTCATAAAACAATCCCATCGATGCAACGAACCTCGATATGATGGATCCCGGAACATTGATGTTGCTTTTGTACACCAGTCCATTACCTCCGCTGCGCTCAGCGTCGGGGTGGCGAATGTTCTTGAATTCGTTTGGTCCGTCTTTGAGTATGGCGCTTACCGCATCACAGAAATCAGTTTTCTGTGCATAAGTATTGGTAATACAAAGTAATGACAATGCGGCACCCAGCAGTGCTCTTTTAATAAACATGTTGCTAAGATAAGGATGGATGGGGAAATGAGCGGACTTACGTGGTTATAATTTACCGTTCGTAAGAAAAAACGACCGTTGGTGAGATAATTTAGTGTTTTATTGATATTATTTCGTTTATTAGAGCGTTTAACTTAAACTGTTCATATGAAAAACATTGTTCTATCACTTTTTGCGATCATTTTTTCTTTTAGTTCTTTTGGGCAATGTTATCCTGGTGGGATAGTTGGTCAACGATCTGTAGCCGTAGGCAATAGTGTTACATTGATCGATTCGGGCAATTGGTATGCAGGTCCGACTTCCATTATATATGGCTCCAGTGGAACATGGAGTACAAGTAATGCCGGTATTGCTACAATTGATTCTATAACCGGTATCGTTACCGGTGTATCGCAGGGTGTAGTGACTATTAGTTTTACTTTAAGCGTGTCCTGTGCATCTGTTGCGGTAAGAAATCTGTACGTTACTTCGGGCACTTCAGGCCGTCTTAAAATTTGTACCGGAGATACGGCAACTTTATCCAATTCACATGTTGGGGGCTCCTGGTCCAGCAGTAATCCCGGTGTGGCTACTATTAATCCGGCGTCGGGCTTAGTAGCGGGGATAAGTTCCGGGATGGCCATAATATCCTACAATACAGTTATTGGCGGAGTGCCACAAAGCCTTTTTGATACATTAGAAGTGTTAAGTATCGCTTCCATTGGAACTCTTATTGGTTTAACATCAGTTTGTGCTGATGATACCGCAACGATAAGCGGCACCACAAGTGCTGTGAGATGGACAACTACAGACAGTACGATTCTGCCAATTTATAGTCGTACAGATAGCACGGTTGTTATTCGTGGTTGGGGTGCAGGTAGCGCTAAGATCATTGGCACTTCGTTGTATTGCAGCAGCGTGAGCGACTCTATCATTGTGCAGGTGCATCCCTTGCCCGATCCAGGTACGATATTGCCCAATACGTTGGATATGTGTTTGGGCGCCACAGTAACTTGCACAATATTGGGTGGTGACGGATATCCGGGTACATGGTCCACTTTGTCAGGTTACGTGGGGACGATCGATCCTTCCGGTGTATTTACGGCCGTTATAGAAGGGTGGGAGGGTGCTGCTTATACAGTAGTTTCTCCATACGGTTGTACAGCAACAAATTATAACTACATTACAACGCATTGGGTACCTTATTTATATGATTTAATCACACCTGCTTCACTCACTGTCGGACAATCTGCAACGTTGACATGTTCGTCGTTGGTCGGAACCCCGGCAACCTATACAACTGCCTGGGCCAGTTCGCCCGGTACGGTTGCATCCGTTAGTACTGCAGGGGTGCTTACAGGCTTTAGTGTTGGTACCGCAACAGTCACATACCTTGCCACCGGTATGTGTGGTACAAACACTCTTGAGGCAGTTGTGCCTATTACTGATCCGGTAATAGGAGGCAGTTGCTCATCTTTTACTGCCTTTACAAATGCCGATTGTAGCAGCCCGGTATTTGGAGTGAGTATTCCAGCCCACCCGGCGTCTTATCAATTAAGAACTTACATTGGCGATGGTAGCAGCGTAATTGTTACCACTATCCCTGCGTCATCTGTTTCTGCTTTAACAACCTTCCCTTATACTTATTCTATATCCGGAGCGTATTCAATCAAGCAGGTTTTATATAACGGTGGGCTACCGTTAGATTCTGTCCAATATACTTATCATCACTATCTGTGTCACGATATTTCGCTTTCATTTTATGTTGATGGGAATAGCAACTGTAATTATGATACATCTACGGAGCATCTGAATATGTTGCCTTTAGTGGTAGAAGTGGCTCGTAATGGTACTGTTATTGATACTGTCACAGCCACCAGCGGGATATATTACCCCACTATGGCAATAGCAGGTGATGTATATGCTTTCCGTCTTGTAGGCACTTCCGCACCGCTCTCTATATCCTGCCCATCGTCCGGTATTATATATGACACCATTTTTTCCGCCGCATCAGGTGTTGTTCATAAAAATGTGGCTGTATCCTGCGGTTCAACTACCAGTGGATATGACCTGTCAATTGTGTCCTCTTTCCGGGCCGGCAGGCATTGGGGTATGGGTTCTATGGTTGTCAGTAATATCGGCTGCATAGCTACAGTACCTTCAGTTGTCCTTAATGTCGATCCACATTACGTATTTTCTTCGTCAGTTCCTGCACCTTCAAGCGTGGTGGGTAATACCGTTACCTGGAGTTTTCCTGCGCTTTCCGGCACATCAGAGCCCCAAGTTATTAGTTACAGTGTTGATCTTGCAGGAACCGTATGGTTGCTTCCCGGGTTTCCCGTTATGAATGTAATTTCAGCCTCACCAACCACCGGCGATTCAGATACTACAAATAATCATATCACCAGGGTTGATACTGTGAAATCTTCATTCGATCCTAATCATATTTCGGTGGCGCCTTCGGGAGATATTCTCAATGGCACATTATTGCATTACACTATACAGTTTGAAAACGATGGTAACGATACTGCCCATAACATTTTTGTTCTTGACACATTGGATGATCGGCTTATGGCTGCTACTTTAAGGATTGAAGGGGCGAGTGCGGCAATGAACACTACTGTGCTGCACTCTGGCGGTCATACTATATTGAAATTTGAATTTCCAAACATAATGCTGCCTGATAGCAGCCATCACGATCAGTGTACAGGAATATTTGCTTATTCTATAAAAGCCGCGACAGGCTTGCCAGATGGTTCGGCTATTTTGGGGCATGTGGGCATTTACTTTGATGATAATGAAGTGGTGCTTACTGACACAGCTTTTAATAAGATCGTAGTGCCACAGGTATCATTGGCAGTTAGCGGATCTGATAGCATATGCGATGGCATGGCTGTGCACTTTACTGCAACTCCTCATTCGGTTAATGTGCCACATTTTCAGTGGTACGTGAACAGCATGAGTGCCGGTACAGACAGCGCGGGATTTGTTTTGCCGGTAGCACACGTTGGCGATATAATTTATTGTGTGATGGAGACGATAATGGATGATACAGTGTATTCCACATCAAATAATATTGTATTACTAAGTGGTGGTATGCCAAATGCCGGTACTATCCTTGGTGCATCAAGTGTATGTGTCGGTTCGGACATTTCTTTGTCTGAGACAGTAACTTCGGGCACATGGAGTGTGACCAACGCCCATGCATCAATAACAGCAGGTATGCTACATGGCCTGTCGGCTGGTGTAGACACTGTTCTTTACACCATCTCCAATATATGTGGTACAGCCGTTGCCACTTATCCCGTAACCATCAATCCACTACCTATAGCCGGCACCATCACTGGTGCTACATCGGTTTGTCCGGGTAGTGCCATAACAGTAAGTAATACAACTACGGGTGGATCATGGACATTATCCAATGGCAATGCTACTCATGTGGGTGCAGTAATTACAGGTGTAACTCCCGGCGTAGATACTGTATACTATACAGTAAGCAATATGTGTGGTTCTGTCGCCGCGCTGCACGTAATAACCGTCAATTTTTCTGTAACGCCTGCGGTAAGTACAACATTGTTTCCCGGTGATACCGTATGCGCCGGCGATAGTGTTACATTTACATCGGTACCTGTAAATGGTGGTGTTACACCCGTTTATCTATGGAAGCGCTTTGGAACTATCATAGGCAGCGGGTCAACATTACATTATTTACCTGTATTGGGCGATGTGATCACTTGCGATATGATCAGCAGTGCTTTGTGTCCTACTAATGATACCGTAACATCAGGAAGTACTACTATGGTCGTAGTGCCTGTAGTTACCCCAACTGCAGTTATCTCCACTGCCACTGACTCGATCAGCTATGCAGGACAGGCTGTTACTATCAACTCTACCATATCCTATTGTGGGGCGGGTAGCTATCAGTGGTACAGAAATGGCAACCTGGTACCTGGTGCAACTAATGCAACTTATACGGCAACTGTCTCTACCGATGATACTTTTTACTGTGTCAACAATTGCAATACACTGTGTGCAACTACAAACACGGATACCAGCAATATTCTGATCATTTATGGTGATTATTTATCACTAGGTGTAGGTTCAACACATTTGGTATTCAGCAACCTGTTACTTTATCCAAATCCTAATAATGGATTATTTACATTGTCGGGTAATGTTGGAAATCTGACAAATGAAGATGTGCATTTTGATGTACTGGATATGACAGGCAAGGTTTTATTCAGAGGAACCACAACACCACAGAACGGTATAATAGATCAGCGCATAAATATGGCAGATGGCAACATAGCCGCCGGAAAATATATGCTGAGAATAGTTACGGGTGGGGGAGTTGAAATGCTGCAATTTGTAATAATGAAATAAATTTCTTTTCAAATAAATGCCCTTGCGTATCCGCTATGCAAGGGCATTTTTATGTTGGAGCATAAAGAATTGTAATAACGTAATTCAACTGGTTATACTGTAGCTAAAAAAAACTCCCCAAACTCCCACAATATGCCCTACGCTTCATGCAGGAAACATTTGCGTCACCTGTGTTCAGTGCGGATAGAATTAATATGTCGTTTCTCTGAAGCCATTCTCCGGTGATTTAAGTTTATTGAAAATATGGTCTCGATCTATTAGGTTAGCGGTGCGATAAGACTAAAACACACTACCTGTGCCATACAACATACCCAGCGTATTTACACCAAAAGTGTAGCTGCCGCCTATGTACATGATGAAATTTTCACCCCGCATAATTTTGATCCTACCTGCAATTAGCGGTGCTACCTGGCTTTTACGCCCGTCAAGTATTACTGCCGCAAGTGGGCCTACTTCTGCTTCAATTTTGGAACGGGCATCTATCTTTATTTCAAATAGTTTGAATTCTAAACCCGAGCCAATAGAAGGAGAGGCTTTTTCATAGACCAGCAGTCCATTTACAAGGAATGGCTTAGCTTCTGTAGGCAGGTTAAAGAATACGGGGATCCTCAAATTTCTGTTAGTGCGGAACTCTGAAAAGAACAGCATAGCCGAAGTTGGCAGCACGATATTAGACGTGTTATGAATGTTGACCAACTGGCTGTTGGATATAAATAGCAACGTTTGGCCGAAACTCAACTCGAACCTGAAGTGTTTTTTCAGAGAGTCGGTGGTGATGGCGTGTGCCTGCGAAGTAAGGCACAGTGCAAGTAAAACGGTGTATATGTACTTCATTCTTTCATTATGAAGGAGTAAGGTATGTAAATTGAGGGTAATATTATAGAGGTTTTTAGGCAATCTGAAGATTGCCGACCGCTACGACGTAGTCTGAAGACCACGCCGAGCCTGGGATTCCTTACCGGTCGAGCGAAGTCAATAGATTTGGCTCAGAGTGGGGTTTCTTGTGGCTACTTGTTGCTGTTGCCCAGCCGCTGTGAAGACGCAAAATTTTGCGTCTTTACGAAAGGGTGCGTCAAGAGATATCAGCTGTAAGAATGCAATCATACGTTTAATGCAGTTTTGCAATATGTATAATTTGTGGTGCCGTCGTTAGTAGATGCAATTGTGCCCGTTGCGAAATTGTGTATTTATTGAAAATACAATTTCACCTCCCTGCCAAATTAATATCATGGCATAATGTTTCAGCTGTCAATATCTTAACTTTGGCACAGGAGTTTTTATGGCAGAAAAGAAAGTTACCACCGCAAAAAGTAAGAAGAAAGAGGTATTGGCAACAAGCATGGCACCTATTCATGGCATAGAGGGTATCTCTGAGCCTGAAGTGGAACATGACCCCAATGACGAGAGTGACCCTGAGGACGGGAAGGACAGTATATTTATAAAGGGCGCGCGCATGCACAACCTGAAGAATGTGGATGTACATATTCCCCGCAATCAGCTGGTGGTGGTAACGGGGGTAAGTGGTAGTGGTAAGTCATCGCTGACAATGGATACTTTGTTTGCCGAAGGGCAGCGCAGGTATGCTGAGAGCCTGAGTGCCTATGCTCGCCAGTTCCTGATGCGTATGGATAAACCCGATGTGGATTATATAAGAGGTATTTGTCCCGCCATTGCTATAGAACAGAAAGTAACTACCCGCACGCCCCGCAGTACTGTGGGCAGCATGACGGAGATATATGATTACCTGAGGTTGTTGTTTGCCCGAGTGGGTAAAACGTATTCGCCGGTAAGTGGCCGTGAGGTAAAGAAAGATACGGTGACCGATGTGGTTCAGTTTGTGCAGGGATTGCCGAAGGGTAGCAAGGTGCAGTTTATAGTGCCGCTTGTAACCCGTTACCAGCGCACGGTAGATGAGGAATTGAACATATTGATGCAGAAGGGTTTTAGCCGTATATACGCGCCAGCAGCTGATGAAAAGCCTATACGTATAGAAGATGTGCTGGCAGGCACAGTGAGTGTAGGTAATGCCGCCATTAACCTGCTGATAGACCGTATAGTAGTAAAGGATGTATTTGATGAAGATGATCTGCACCGCCTGGCTGATAGCATACAGACCGCTTTTTATGAGAGCGAAGGGGAGTGCCTGGTAGAGGTAGACGGCAGTAAAATAACCACTTTCAACAATCGTTTTGAGGCCGATGGTATTTTGTTCGACGAGCCTACGCCCAACCTCTTTTCTTTCAACAACCCCTATGGCGCATGTCCGGTGTGTGAAGGCTTTGGGCAGGTACTGGGGATAGATGAAGAGCTGGTGATACCTAATAAGCAGCTCAGTGTTTTTGAAAGTGCGGTAGCGCCATGGCGTGGTGAAAAGATGAGTGAGTGGAAGGATGATTTTATGCGCAGCGCCGGTAAGTTGGGTTTCCCTATTCATACGCCGGTGGCAGAATTGGGTGATCAGGAACTGGAACTACTTTGGGAAGGTAATAGCAAGGTAGGCGGTATTCGTGACTTCTTTAAGATGGTGGAGCAGAACCTGTATAAGGTGCAATACCGTGTTATGCAGGCTCGCTATCGTGGTCGGACAGTGTGCCCGTCTTGCAAAGGATCGAGGTTGCGCAAAGAAGCGATGTTTGTGAAAGTGAGTGGTGTAACCATTGCCGAGCTGATGTTTAAGCCATGCGATGAGTTGTATACGTGGTTCACCACCATGAAGCTGACCGAAAATGAAGAGACAATAGCCAAGCGTATTATGCTGGAAATCAACCAGAGAATGAAAACATTGCTGGATGTGGGATTGGGTTATCTGAACCTGAACCGATTGGCTAATACATTATCTGGTGGAGAGAGCCAGCGTATACAGTTAACGAAGTTTTTGGGTAGTAATCTTACTGATTCTCTCTACATATTAGATGAGCCGAGCATAGGCCTGCACAGCCGAGATACCGAACGACTCATTAATGTATTAAAGAATCTGCGCGACCTGGGCAATACCGTGGTGGTGGTAGAGCATGACGA
>CANBQQ010000108.1 GCA_947371715.1 Flavipsychrobacter stenotrophus | reverse complement strand
TTGTATGCAGGTAAGTTCTCTCTGGGAGATTTCTTTGATAACAACCCTTATGCTAATGCTCCACGTACACAGTTCCTGAACTGGGCGCTGATGAATAATACGGCATGGGATTATGCAGCGAATGTTAGAGGATATACCGTTGGCGGTGTGGCTGTGCTGCAGTGGGATAAATGGTCTTACAAAGTGGGCGTAGGTGCGCTGCCGGAAGTAGCCAATGGTGCTAAGCTGAATATGAAGTATGGCGAATCGAGAGCATTGAACGGAGAAGTGAGCAGAGCTATAACTATTCATAAGCGGGAAGGGCACGTAAGGGTGCTGGGCTATGTAAATACAGCCGATATGGGTAGTTACAAGGCGTCTATGGCGCATACCTGGGGCGTTGTAGCACCCGATATTATACATACAGAAAAAATAGGTGCTACCAAGGTAGGTTTCGGAATCAATGTTGATCAGGCAATAGGTGACAATGCCGGCATCTTTGCAAGGCTGGGTTGGAATGATGGCAAGACTGAAACGTGGGCATTTACCGAAGCAGACAGAACACTCTCACTAGGCCTTGCCCTGAATGGCAACATGTGGCACAGGAAGAATGACAACGGCGGTATAGCGCTAGTAGCTAACGGACTTTCAAAAGACCATAGCGATTACCTGGCTGCGGGTGGGCTGGGTTTTCAGTTGGGCGATGGTACGTTGAACTATGGGCATGAGTTCATTGCCGAAGCATACTATAGTTATAAGCCTACTGCTTCGGGTATATGGATAAGCGGCGATTACCAGTTTGCCATGAACCCGGGTTACAATAAAGATCGTGGACCGCTGCAAGTGTTATCGCTAAGAGTGCATGTTGAGTTGTAATAAATACGTTTAGAAAATTTTTAAAAAAGGGTTTGTTTATTTAGATAAGAATCCTATCTTTGCACCCCCGAAAGGGGAAAAAGAAGGTTCTGTAGCTCAGCTGGTAGAGCAAATGACTCTTAATCATTGGGTCCAGGGTTCGAATCCCTGCGGGACCACACCTTCTAACTGAAAGCCGCTCATTGAGCGGCTTTTTTGTTTTACGCCGAATGCTCTGCTTCATTCTGCTATATGCAGTAATTGCTATTAGTTCAACTTAGTCATGGTTATAAACGCAATTCAGGCTATATCGAAGGCTATTTATGTAACTTTAAGTTAATTATGAGGAACCTAATGTTGTTATTTTGTCTTTTCGGGGTACTGAATAGTACAGCGCAGCCTTTTCCTTCAATCCATAGTGCCCGTCCAAGGGTACAGGTTGATTCTTCCCGTTTCGCCTGGTTGCGGAGTAATCTCACTACAGGCGATGTTGCACTTACCTATAACACTGTAAAAAATAATTATACCGCATACTGGATCACTGATCCCTTGCTGTATCAGGTGGGTAGTGATACCACATTATGGACCTGGGACTGGAACGACAGGTGGGCTGCTGATCAAACGCTGATGATGGCGTTCCTTTACCGGCTTTCGCCAGATACGTTACAGAAGAAAAGATGCCTCTACGTTATCGACCACTTTATGATGCTGGCCGATACCGCAAATTTTGCAACAATGGAATGGTATACGGAGGAGACTTTGCTGCGGCAAATGAGTGATGCCGGCGATGTACTACTGGACTGGTGCTATGATTCTATTCCTTCCGCTCAGCGCCAGGCATTTGTGCAACGGATATATTCGGTCAATAGGGAGTTTATGAACAAGTACATTCTCTCATCAGCCGGCACCTCATATGTGGCTAGTCACAATGCACTTAACTGCGTGCACACTATGCAGAATGCCATCGCACTGTTTAATGCTGATGGTTTGACAACGTTGCAAAACGACACCGTATTGATGTGGTTTGATACCCTTTACAATAAGTGGAATGATAAATTGCTGCCTATCTACGGCTATTATCGAGGTACTGACGGAGGTTGGAATTGGACTGCAGCCTACTCCATGTGGAGTCTTACGGACCAGTTCAAATTGTTTGATAATATGCTGTTCGGCACTACAAAGAATTTTTATACAGACCTGCCTTGGGTGCAGAATTCTATCAACCAATATTGGTATTTTATGCAACCGGACAATAATTGCATCAACTGGGGCGATGGAGGAACCTCACTTACCGGTGACAACGTTATATACCGGCACTCTGCTGTGTACAACGATCCGCGCAGTAATTGGCTAGCTCAATATTATTCCACACCTGCTATGCTTACCTGGACGATGCCCTACTTCAGAAAACTCATGTATAAAGACTTTACTGCTCCTGTGGTATCAAAGCCATCCCCCCCGCTTGATTGGTTGGGTGTGAAATCAGGACTTTCTGTGAGTCGGACGTCATGGGACAGTAGTGCAACATTGCTATGGTTTTTTAACTCGCATAGTAAGCGTGCATCGCATGAACACCGCGACAATAATACATTTTCGTTATTCAGGTATAAACCCTTGCTGATAGATGCAGGCGACTATGATCTTTACGGATCGAGCCATTTTATGAACTACTACACACGAACTATTGCGCATAACTCCATTTGTGTGTTTGACTCTGCGGAACATTACAACTTTGACGCAACGCCCGTGAGTAATGACGGAGGGCAGGTCTATTCTCCGCAAATGATCACCTTTAATGATATTTTTCTGCCTGCCAATCAAAGAGGTATCTGGCTTAGATTCGCTGCAGGAAATAACTATAGTTATTCTATTGCAGATGCCGCAGTATCTTACGATACGGCTAAACTTGACAGGTTTGTAAGGAGGATCTTTTATGATAAACCCGACCATATACTAGTACTGGATCATCTGCATTTAAGGAACACTACTACGCGGCAGAGAGATGCTTCATTCTTACTACATTTTAGTAATCAGCCCACTATGAGTGGCAGTGTGTTGGGGACAGCAGTTCCCGGGCATATTATTACCTACAATGGTCAGGACTACACTGCCTCCGCGGGCGGCGGTAACATTGCTATACGCACATTGTTGCCTGCAGCAAGTAATACTACTTTAGTAGGTGGGGCAGGTTATCAATATTGGGTAAACGGGAATAATTACCCACCATCAGGATCTCCGGATACGGTGTTTCAAACGCCCGGGAAGTGGAGAATAGAGGTTCGCCCGACTGCAACTACAGACAGTCTTATTTTTCTGCACACAATCAAGATAGGAGATAGCGCTAATGTAGCCGCCGCAGGTGGCATCTCTGAGAAAAATAATTACAGCATTGGTGTGGATTGGGATAATGCACTTTATTGTTTCAATGCTGAGGGGGATACTATGTGCGACTACCATGTGTTGAATTCCGTGACGGGCAATAGGAACGTCTCTGTAGTTGGTTGTGACCTTATGAGAGCAACGCTTTACAATGTCAAGATAAATGGGATAGTGGTGGCATCAGCCACAACAGATACAAATGGTGTAATTAGGGCTACGGTTGCCATTCCATCGGGTGTCAATGTAGTGGAGATAATTCATGCCAACCTTGCCGGGGAGATTGTGCAAAATAATAGTTCTGCTGATTACAAGCTGTTTCCCAATCCTGCTTCCGACAAAGTGTTCATTAGGGGAATAAAGGGAGTAGGAGAAGAGCCTGTAAGCGTGATCGTATTCAATAGCAATGGTGAGACAATGATGGCAAAAGAAGGGTGGACAGAACACTGGATGCCCTTGTCTTTGCCGGCAGGGAACTACCTGGTAAGCATCAGTAATGGCAAAAGCGCACAAATACTGAAGATGGTAATTATGAAGTAGAGATATATGCGAAGCAGACTCGGGCGATGGTGATTGATTGACTTCACTGTTAACCTCTTGTGATAAATGTCAAATTCCCAGTTACGTCTTTAAATACAATTGAACAATAGCATCAGCAAATTGTATATGTAATGAAGAGTCGTGACAATTTAGGCGAACTCTTCTGAATCTATGATTATTTTACGAACGACCTTATCCAACTCTGCCAACTTTGAATTAAGTCCTTTAATGAGCTCCATGCATTCATCATGGCAGGAAGGCTCGAGCATAGACCTATCTTCGAGGAGTTTTGCAATGCCCATAGCAGTAGACAACGGACCTCTCACAATATGCGATTGCTGCCAGGTGATATGCTTCATTTTTTCGTTCTTTTCGTCTAACTGCTCTTTGAGAAAAATGTATTCAGAAATATCTCTTCTCAGACAAACTATTCCGGTTACCTCTTTATGATCGTTGAATATAGGTTTGAATATCATGATTATGTCCACATCGGAGCCGTCAGCATTAAATCCTTTTTCAATTGACTTAGCTATTTCGCCTTTTAATGCTGTTTTATACATCTTGCCAATTCTATCTGAAAAATCTTTAGGAAAGTGATCCAGAATGATGTCTTTGTCGCCTATCTGCGGAACGATATTGGTATAGGCCATCATGTGGTTTGTGAAGATCTTATTGAAGGCTATCAATTTGTAATCCTTGTTGATATACCACAGGCATGCATCCGACGTTTCTAATAATGTCAAAGCATTCTTTATATTTTCATTATCATTTGCAAAGTCAATATCTGGTATCTTGTTCATAAGGTATAAGCTTTTGTGTAATGGAGGGGGAGATCTTTTATAACTGAAGTCAACCTGAGGGTAATAAGTAAATATGACATGTCGGGGATACTATGTATTCATGAATTGTTCAAAATGTGTGCAGTCACACATCACGAAATTGCATCTTTGTATGTTTTTATTCGATTCGTTTTTTTCTTCGCATCCGATAGATAAACAGGCCAAAAAGAATACTTGAGACCAGGGCGAATAAAAAATTTGATTCCAGACTGCTGTCTGGGTTTATCCAAAATTCTCCGAAAACAAATATTACGCATCCATAAACTATGGTAGATATTGCAATGGTATTCTTTTTCATTTGATCACTATTCGTTCCATCATCTACTTTTGTTATAGTAAAATTCGAATATTGTGAACGAAAATATATCCCTAATCCTAGTGATAATTAGCAGTAATGGAGTAAATAGCAAAAAATATACTTCTAACATTGTATGTATTTTGCGTTTTATGATCAATTAAGACTCCTTCGGCAATATGTTTTTACTTTAGCCTTCTAAACGAAGACAATCACTACATTCTAAAACGATATTGATGCCAAGAACTTTCGTGAATAGTTTCCTAATTGTGATCATTGCAAGCAATTGTTATGTGAATAGTCTGTTTGCCCAACATGCACAATATTTCCCCGACCCGGACACGGCGATACAACATAGACTGGAGGAATGGAAGGACCTTAAGTTTGGATTGCTGATGCACTGGGGTACTTATAGTCAGTGGGGAGTGGTGGAAAGTTGGAGCATTTGTCCCGAGGACCTGGGATGGGCTACGGGTGGCAGAAAGAAGGATATTGACGATGATTACAATGGTTATGTAAAAGCGTATCAAAATCTGCAGACTACTTTTAATCCAGTGCAATTCGATCCGGATAAATGGGCCGCCGCGGCTAAAGAGGCGGGCATGAAGTACATAGTATTCACTACCAAGCATCATGACGGTTTTTGCATGTTTGACAGCAAGTACACTGATTATAAGATCACTGGTAGAAAGACTCCCTTTTCTACTAATAGCCGTGCCAATGTGACCAAGGAGATTTTTGGGGCGTTCAGAAAGCAGAACTTCTGGATAGGAGCTTACTTCTCTAAGCCCGACTGGAACAGTGATTATTTCTGGTGGAAGAAATTTCCTGTGAGTGACCGTAATGCCAATTATTCTGTTAAGAAGTATCCTGAGCAATGGAAGCAATTTACAGACTATACGCATAACCAGATCAATGAGCTGGTAACGGATTATGGTAAGCTGGATATACTGTGGCTGGATGGTGGCTGGGTGCGCCCCAAGACGGACGATGAGGTGAAGGAAACATTACTAGCAGAGGAAGATGGCAGCAGGTGGGCGCGCAATCCGCAGAGCCAGGATATAGATATGCCGCGACTGGTGAAAGAGGTGAGGGCGAAGCAGCCAAAGCTATTGGTGGTAGACAGAGCCGTGCCGGGACCACAACAAAACTATCTTACGCCGGAGCAAGAGATACCCAATGAGGGACTGCCTTATCCTTGGGAGACCTGTATGACCATGGCTACCTCCTGGAGCTATATGCCCAATGATAAGTATAAGCCAAGCAATGAGCTGATAGAAAAACTGGTGGACATAGTAAGTAAGGGTGGTAATTACCTGCTGAACATTGGACCCGGACCGAACGGCGAACTGGATGCCGACGCCTATGTCCGGCTTAAGGAAATAGGGGCGTGGATGAAGGTAAATGGGGAGGCTATTTATGGGACAAGAATGTATAAGGTGTTTAAAGAAGGCGACAGTATAAGATATACACAGTCTAAAGATGGCAAGACTAAATTCATTTTCTTTTTTGAGTTTCCTAAAGAAGTGGTTACACTTTCTCAAATGTCGTTTTCTAAAAGTACCAGGTTACATATGTTAGGTAGTCAACAGCAATTAAAGTGGATTGCAAAGGACGGGAAAATGGAAATACATGTACCTGCCGATCTGAAGAAGGTGACGGATCATGTTTGGGTGATAAAGGTTACTGAATAGGGTATTGGTGATTGCAGTCGGTAAAATTTATATAGTTATGACTTTAATAAAATACTATGCAAGCGCAGTTATGAAAAGGGTATTCTTATTATTGGCGTTGGCGGTTTGTTTCGTTTGTTCCTACTCTGCATATGCGCAAAAACAGCCTCCATACAAGAATGCTAAGCTATCTATTGAGCAGAGAGTAAAAGATCTGCTGGGGCGAATGACTCCTGAAGAGAAATTCAGGCAGTTGTTTATGGTGCCGGGAGATCTGGGCGAACACCCTGAGCAATTCAAGAGTGGGTTGTTCGGTTTCCAGGTAAACACGGCTACGGTAAACGATAACGCGGCCGGGCAGATGATGACGTATAGCCCCGGCAGGGATACACGCCAGACCATAGAGAAGGTAAATAGTATTCAGCGATATTTTGTGGAGCAGTCGCGGTTAGGCATACCTGTAATTATATTTGATGAGGCGCTGCATGGATTGGTGAGGACAGGGGCTACTTCGTTCCCTCAATCTATAGCACTGGCGGCTACCTGGGATACCGCATTGATGGGGCGTGTGGCCAATGCAATAGCATATGAATGTAAGCAAAGGGGAATAAGACAGATACTATCGCCTGTAGTAAACCTGGCCACAGATGTAAGGTGGGGCAGAGTAGAGGAAACCTATGGTGAGGACCCTGTGCTAAGTGCGGCAATGGGCGTGGCGTATGTACGCGCATTTGAGCAAATGGGTATCATAACTACCCCGAAACATTTTGTGGTGAATCATGGTGCGGGTGGCAGGGATAGCTACCCAGTAGAGGCAACTGAACGCGAGCTGGAGGAAAGTTATTTTGTGCCATTTAAGGCCTGTATAAAGGAGGGTGGGGCGAGAAGTATAATGACGGCCTATAACTCGCTTAATGGTAGTCCGTGTACCGCAAATAACTGGTTACTGAATAATAAGCTTAAGCAGGACTGGGACTTTAAAGGTTTTGTAATTTCTGATGCCGGTGCGGTAGGAGGTGCCAATGTATTGCACTTTACTGCATTGGGGTATGAAGATGCCGGAAAGCAGGCGATAGAAAATGGATTGGATGTTATCTTTCAGACCGATATAGCACATGCTGATCTGTTTAAAGCACCGTTCATTAATGGTAAAGTAAACAGAGCAAAGTTAGACAGTGCGGTGGCCAGAGTATTGCGTGCGAAGTTTGAACTGGGGCTGTTTGAGCATCCGTATGTACCGCAGGTGAGTCTTGATGATACGGCCTATTTGCGGGTTCATCATCAATTGGCAAAAGAAGCTGCATTGAAGTCGATAGTGCTATTAAAGAATGATGAAAAGAGCGTGTTGCCGTTGGCAGCCGGGGCGAAGAGAATAGCAGTAATAGGTCCAGATGCTATTGAGGCGAGGTTGGGTGGGTATAGCGGACCAGGCAATGATAATGTGAATTTGTTGGATGCTTTAAAGAAGGCTGTGGGTTCGGGTAAAACTGTTCAGTTTGCGTCGGGTTGTAGCCGTGAGCATAAGCTGTACAATGTGGTTGCTCCAGAGTTTTTGTCTTCAAAAGTGGGTGGCAAAAGGATAGCCGGATTGGAAGGTGAATACTATAATAATACGAGCCTTGAAGGTGAGCCTGTTGTGACACGGACAGACGCAAAGATCAATTTTCAGTGGACGCTATTTTCGCCTGACCCGAAGATCAATTATGATTTTTATTCTTGCAGGTGGACAGGCTATATTACTGCACCCAAGGCGGGTAAAATCAAAATAGGGATCGAAGGTAATGACGGCTATAGGCTATATATAAATGACCGGCTGATATTAGACACGTGGACTAAGCAAGCCTACGGAACATCGGTTGCTGAGTACTATTTTGAGGAAAGTAAGGAATATAAAATTAGGGTAGAATATAAGGAGCCTGCCGGCAACTCGAGATTTAAATTGGTATGGAATGCTGATGTTGTTGATACTACAAAAGGACGTATTGCGGAGGCCGTGCAGCTAGCGGAAGAGAGTGATATGGTTGTAGTAACAGTTGGTACGAATGAAGGTGAATTTCAGGATAGAAGCCACTTAAACCTACCGGGTAGGCAGGAGGAAATGATACAGCGGTTGGCGGCTACCGGTAAGCCAATTGTTGTGGTGTTGTTTGGGGGTAGTGCGGTTACTATGAGTAGTTGGATAGGTAAAGTGAATGCAGTTGTGGATGTATGGTATCCCGGAGAGGCGGGTGGTGA
>CANBQQ010000107.1 GCA_947371715.1 Flavipsychrobacter stenotrophus | reverse complement strand
AACTTAGATGCCACGCCCGATACGGAGTCGATGCGGTGATAGATCTCTTTGCGTTTAGCCTCGTCGGTAGTATGGTTGTACTCCTCGTAGAGGGCATCGATCATCTCCAGGAATGGCTTCTCTTTTTTATAGTCGAGTGAGCCGTAGTTATCGGTACCCTTGAACATCATATGCTCGAGGTAATGCGCCAGGCCGGTGTGATCGGCAGGGTCTGTCTTACTGCCGGCCTTTGTGGCAATGTATACCTGTATACGTGGCTCCTTATTAGTAGGGCTTAGTATTACGGTGAGGCCATTTTTAAGTGTGTAGAAGCGGGTTTGCATAGGGTCACCGGTAACGTAGCGGTATTTGTATCCACCCGATTTTGCATCCTTCCATTCGTGTACTTCTTTGGCCGATGTGCTGCCCGCTGCCAGCAATGCTATAAGCAGTGAAGCTATTCTTATGTTTTTCATGTATGTGTGTTGTAATTATGTTGTAAAATAATATTTTTTGATGGGATTAGGTAATCAGACCTGCCAGACAAGAAATTTTTGAAGGTGGTCGGGATTGCAAAGATTCGGTATAAGTGCCCCTGTTTTGTTCGGGTCAGAGACCGGATGTATTTGAAGAGAGGTTAATGTGCTTAGAGAAGGGTAACCCCTGACGGGGCAATGCCCATTTTTTGTTACGTTTTACTACAAACCGGTAGTCCCTACGGGACATATAAAGAGCTGTTTTACTCTCTTCGAACACTTATTGTCAGAGACCCGTTAAAGTATCGGGACAGTAGAAATTCTCAATTTCAATTTGTTAGCGGAATTCGCTTACATAAACATGCGATACTTTCGGCATCGACCCCGATTGATCGCTGATTTACTATAAACATGTGATGCCTTCAGCATCATGACATGTCAGCAAATTAATTAATTGACTAGTGGCTCCTAACTATACAAATGGATGATTCTACTTTCGCTCCTTCCACATTTTATTGAAGGTCTTGTCGGAGAAGTGGAGGGTACTTCGGTGTTTGGCCCAGGAGTCTTTGAAGACAGTGTTGACCACTTTGTTCTTTATTTTTTGTCCGCCCATGTTGAGGAGGGTGCGGCTGAGCATGGCTTGTTTCCAGAATTTCCAGGCCATGTTCTCAGAAAATTCGTTGAGTCCGTCGGCTACTGCTATGCCTCTGTTTTCGAGCAGCATTTCGTGTATGTTGATCTTTACCGGGCATACCTCTGTGCAGTTGCCGCACAGGCTGCTGGCGTAGCTCATGTGCTTGTACTCGTTCATGCCCAGCAGGTGTGGTGTTATTACCGAGCCAATAGGGCCGCTGTAGGTAGCGCCATAGGCGTGTCCGCCTATATTTTTATATACAGGGCAGGCATTAAGGCATGATCCGCAGCGAATGCAGTACATGCTTTCGCGTACTTCTTTACGTAGCAGGTTGGTGCGGCCATTGTCGAGCAGAATGACGTACATTTCTTCAGGTCCGTCAGTCTCGTCGGCTTTTTTGGGGCCGGTGAAAATGGTGTTGTATACTGTAACGTTTTGCCCTGTACCGAATGTTGCCAACAATGGCCAGAACAGGTGCAGATCATTGATAGAAGGGAGCATCTTTTCAATGCCTACAATAGAGATCTGCGTTTTTGGGAATGAGGTAGATAAGCGGCCATTGCCTTCGTTCTCTGTCACACAAACGCCGCCAATATCGGCCAGCAGGAAGTTGCCACCGGTTACGCCTACTTCGGCAGTAATATATTTTTCACGCAGGTTTTTCCGCGCTATCATGGTTATTTCGGTAGGGGAGAGGTTGGGCTCTGTACCCAGCTTTTCATGAAAAACACGAGCAACATCTTCCTTGCTCTTGTGCATGGCAGGGGTAACAATATGGTAGGGTGCTTCGCCATCCAGCTGCTGTATGTATTCGCCCAGATCGGTCTCAACAGATTCGATGCCGTTATCGGCGAGGAACTTGTTCAGGTGTATCTCTTCAGTCACCATCGACTTTGCCTTTACTACCTGCTTAGTATTCTTCTCTTTGCAGATCTGCAGTATGGCCTGTAGGGCATCATCGGTAGTTTCGGCCCATATTACCTTGCCGCCTTTTGCCGTAAAGTTCTTCTCAAACAGCTCCAGGTAATGATCCAGGTTCTCAATAGCTTTCCACTTTACATTTTTGGCTTTCTTGCGCGCATAGTCGAGATTGGCAAACTGCTGCTTACCTTTTACTACGCTATCGTTATACTTGTTGATGTTGAAGGCGATCTTACGCTTGTGCTCCAGATCGTGTGCCTTTACATCGCTTTTGGCCAAAAATATGTGCTGTTGTTCTGTCATTCCGGTAGATAATGTGCAAAAATAAAAGGAATGTGCGGGTTTATACGAATGTAAATAATATTGTTGGAGTATTTTAATGGTGGGGGCATATGTGCAGACATTCGTATTGTTATTATCGCTATTGGGTTATGGTGTTGGCACGATTTTCACATGGCTGTAAGTAATTAAAACGTACAACTATGCCAATCCTACAGCAAGTAAATAACGACGATCTGAAACACCCGGGCGATGATCCCAATGTAACCGACCCTCAGGAGAACGAAAAGGAAGGTAATGTGTTTGGGAAGGTGTTTGATGCCATTTTTGGTGATTATAAGGGCGATAATTCGCTGAGCCAGGGAGAACCTAAAAGTCCGGCTAAGACTGAAGGCGACGAAGTGGTAGATGAGGAAGTGCCCAAAATACCGATACCTCCGGCAGAAAGGCCTAATGATGTGACGATATAGCAGAAAAGTAGTTCATACTCATGCGCTGAACACATAAGTTAGCGTATGAGAAGGTCAATGGCCGGAGTAAAGAGTTCGTGTACAAACGTAAAATTCAGATAATACCGACCTAACGGGATACCACGAAGTGGTATCCTTTTCCTTTTAGGGTCACTATCTCTATGCCTGAATCGGGGGCGAAGTAGCCACGGATCTTACGGATATATACGTCGAGGTTGCGGGAGTTGAAGAAGGAGTCGTCTCCCCATACTATCTGCAACATTTCGCGGCGGTCTACTGCGCTATTGGTGTGGGCGCAAAGCATGGAGAGTATCTGTGCTTCGCGGTTAGACAGTTTTATAGTGCCGGTGGGGGTTTGCAGTTCAAATTTGCCGGGGTAAAAGGTATAGTCTTTTAGCACCACCTGGTCTGGTAGCGATTGGGCAGTGCTGGTATCTCTGCCAGCCAGTTTCAATTGATTATCCAGCCGTACTACCAGTTCTTCCATGCTGAATGGCTTACGGAGATAGTCGCTGCCGCCGGATGAGAAGCCTTTTATGAGGTCGTCGGTCTGGGTTTTGGCTGTGAGGAAGATGATGGGCAGGCGTGGGTTGATATTGCGGATATGGTTTGCCAATGTGAATCCATCGACATGAGGTAGCATAACATCGAGCAGGCATATGTCGGGTGCAAAGTTGGTGACGCAGTCGTGAATCTGTGTGCCGTCTTTTTTGTGTAGTACCTCATAGCCTTTCAGTTCCAGCGTGTCTTTTACTATGCGGGCCAGGTATACTTCGTCTTCTATGTACAGGACTTTTTTCTTCATTGTGTTGTGTGTTGTGGTCGGGTCAGTCCGAAGTAGTAACCACCTCCCCCGCCGAAGGGGCGGGTACTCCTCCTTCAAAAGGAGGAGAGTGTGTGGTTAGCGCATCTCAAAGAGAACCGGCCCGTGCGAATGTCGTGGTTCGTCCTTCGGCAAGCTCAGGATGACAACTCACCATGACATTCGGTGGTGTCGACGTTCAGATGTTAGCGCTACAAAACAATACGTCCTGATGGCTCGTGTTGTGTGGAGACGCAAAATTTTGCGTCTCTACGAACTGTTAGGTGTAGTTGGCGCTACAAAACGAATACGTCCTTACGTGAGATTGCTTCGTTCCTCGCAATGACCCGCATTGTGATTTGTTTGTTGAATTATATAAGTAAGAGCAATAGTATTAAAAAGTCAATGTAAATACACAGCCGCCGGCGTTTACGTTGTTTACGTTGATGCTGCCGTTGTGCTGGCGCATGACCTGAGCTGCATAGCTAAGACCAAGGCCGTATCCTTTTGTATTATGTCTGAGGCCATTGGGTACGCGGAAAAATTTTTCGAAGATCTTTTCTTTGTATTCTTCCGGTATGCCGGGGCCATTGTCTGTTAGTGATAATTGTATTGCGCCACTATTTTCTGTAAGTGTAATAGCAATATTGGGTGCGGAAGTGGAGTACTTCAGGCTGTTATCGAGCAGGTTGACCAATACACCCTGCATGTGTAGTTTATCTATAGGTGCTACAAAATTGTTGCCTGTTACATTAAAAGATACATTGGCCTCATGCTGTGCAAAGCGCAGTTGCATGTTTTGCAGTACTTCTGTCACCAGCTGGCGCAGATCGTAGCTTTCGCGCTGAATGTGCATTTTGCCGTTTTCGAGCAGGGAAGTGTTCAGCACCCTTGTAGCCAGTAGTTCCAGCCGGTCCATTTCAGATGTGGCCATGCCCAGGTATTCGCGGCTCAGTTTAGGATCGTCTATAATATTGTAGTTATTTAGTGCCTCAAGTGCCAGTTTAACGGTAGAAATAGGGGTTTTGAGTTCATGTGACATATTGCTGATGAAATCATCTTTCAGCTGGCTGAGCTTTAACTGAGAGCTGAGGCCTTTGTAGGCAATGACAAATGCAGCAGCAGTAAGGGTCAGTAATACCAGCACAAAAAATAGCTGCGGCAGTAGTTTCATCATCAGGTAGCCACTGTAATCGCGTACTATTATGCCATTGTCTTGCGTAAAGAAATCGCTTTTGATGAATATAGACTTTCCTTCTTTGTTACTGTCGCAATTGACCACCCAGCTTGAATTGAAGTCCCAGCCGTTTTGCTTCATCTGGCTGGCAAACATTTCATTGAAGGCGATGGTGTCCATTTTGAACAGGCTCTGCTCCTGCCCTCTGGATATCATAACGCCCCCTGCAACCATGGAGTGAATTTTGCCCGGGGAAAGGTTTACTATATGCCCGTCCTGATCGGTGGCCAGCAGCTTCGCTTCTTTTTGCGGTGCTTGCGAGGCCACGGGATCAACAACATGCTCCAGTATGAGTGAGTCGGAAACTTTGTGCTGAATGTCGGTAAATATTTTGGTGAGGTTTTTCTTTAATTCATCGCGCTGGGTATTGTACTGGCTTGATAACCATTGGATGGTAAACACAACCAACAATACCTGGCAAAACACCATAAGTGCTTTGATAGACCTGAGATTTATTTTTTTACCGCCGTTCATCATACAAAACAAAAATAGTCACTGTGTTCCCATATATTTATATCTCTTAACCTTTTTTAACATTAATTCCCCTTTCTTTAACGCACAAACTTGCGGAATAATCTATTTTTGAGCGTTCTGACAAAAACTGATATGAAGTATAATAAGATCAATAACCTATTCGGCTGGATAACCGGAGCCATTGCTTACCTGGTTTACTTAAAAACCATGGAGCCCACCGTTAGCTTCTGGGACTGCGGCGAGTTTCTGAGCTGTGCGGCAAAACTGGAAGTGGGTCACTCACCGGGAGCACCATTATTTATGATGATGCAGCGGTTATTTGCCATTTTCGCACCATCTGCAGCCACACAGGCGTTATTTATCAACTCATTTTCAGCACTTGTCAGTGCATTGACCATACTGTTCCTTTTCTGGACCATTACCCATTATGCTAAAAAGCTATTGGTGCCAAAGGGCGAAGAAGTTACCGGCGAAAAGATGGCCCTAATTATGGGTGCCGGACTTGTTGGTGGTCTTGCCTATACATTTTCAGATACATTCTGGTTCTCGGCAGTGGAGGCGGAGGTTTATGCCACATCATCATTCTTTACAGCTATTACCTTCTGGGCAATGCTGAAATGGGAAAATGTAGCCGATGAAAAGTATGCAGACAGATGGCTGGTATTGATCGCATACCTCATTGGTCTTTCTGTAGGGGTGCATTTGTTGAACTTGCTTTGTATTCCACCGGTGGTGATGATCTGGTATTTCAGACGCTATGCGCCTACTGTAAAAGGTGGCATCATTGCATTCCTTGTGAGCTGTGTATTGCTGGGTTTTGTGCAGATAGGTATTATCCAATACATCCCCAAGATCGCTGCCAATTTCGATATTATGTTTACCAATAGCTTTGGTTTGCCATTTGATGTGGGTTCTATCACATTCGTGCTGCTGCTTTGCGGCGGGTTGGTGTGGCTGCTTACATGGGCTAAAAAGAAGCAACATGTAATGCTGCATACCGGCATACTGAGTGTTATTTTCATTATCATTGGTTACAGCAGTTATATCGTTCCGGTTATCCGCTCTCGTGCAGAAGTGCCGGTGGATATGACCAATCCTGACAATGCGTTCAGCTTAAACTCATATGTATCTCGTGAGCAGTTTGGCTCGCAGCCGCTACTTACCGGGCCTGATTTTACCAGTCCTATGACTAGTGTGAAGGAAACAGGTAAGATCTATACACAGGTTCAGAAAAACGGTAAAGACCTTTATGAGGAAACCGGTGTAAAGCGCGAAGGCGTTTATGACCCTACAACTACCCGTTTCTTCCCACGTGTGTGGGACGGAAGTGAAGGACATGCCTCATTCTATCGTTCTTACCTGGGTCTTGCAGAAGGGCAGGCACCAACAGGTGCCGATAACCTGAGTTTCTTTTTTGGCTACCAGATGAACTGGATGTGGTGGCGCTACTTTATGTGGAACTATGCCGGCCGCCAGAATGACTTTGAAGGACAAGGTGATGCCAAGAATGGCAACTGGATATCGGGTATCAAAATGCTGGATAAGGGCCGCGTAGGTGACCTGGACAAGATGAGCGATGGCTTTAAGAATAACGGTGCAAGGAATCAGTTGTACTTCTTGCCGCTGATACTGGGCATAATGGGTGTAGTTTACCAGTTCAACAGAAAGAAAAAAGATGGTCTTATTGTGGCTCTGCTCTTCTTCTTTACCGGAGCGGCTATTGGTATATTCCTGAATATGACACCGGGCCAGCCGCGTGAGCGTGACTATGCTTTTGCGGGAGCTACCTATGCCTTTGCGGTATGGATAGGCCTGGGTGTGATAATGGTGTATGACCTTATAGCCAGGGCTGTAAAGGGGTATCCGGCTGCTATTGGCGCTACTGTGTTGTGCCTTGTGGCCGTCCCTACGCTTATGGCTAAGGAAGAGTGGGATGATCATGATCGTTCGCAAAAGAGACTGGCATGGTCTACGGCCTATAACGACCTTATGTCTTGCGAGCCTAACGCCATATTGGTGACCTTCGGAGATAATGATACCTATCCGCTATGGTATCTGCAGGAAGTAGAGGGCATTCGTAAAGACGTGCGTATTATGATCAATACGCTGATTGGTACAGAATGGTTTATAGACCAACTACAGCGTAAGATCAATGATGCGGATGCAGTGCCAATGGTGTGGAAGAGAGATGATTATATGGGCTCTCGCCACGAGCACATCCGCTATATGGATAGCCATAAAGTACCACAGGATAAATACTATGACTTGTATGACATTGTGAAATTTATGTGCACCAAAGATGGCGATGGCGGACAAGACGGTGAGGGTTATATACCGGCCCTGAATGTATTTGTAAAGGGCCTGAGCAAAGAAGATCTGGTTAAAAAAGGCATGCTGGATGCTGCTGACACTGGTGCGATCATCAATGAAATGAAGTTTAGCCTGCCTAGAGAAGGTATGTATAAAAATGATGTGACCCTGGTGAACATGATAGCCGAGAATGCTAAGAATGGCTGGGCAAGACCTATCTATTTGAGTGGTGGTTTCCCCGGCAATGATACGTACCTGGGTCTGCATGATTATCTGCGCCAGGAAGGTATGGTCTATCGCCTGGTGCCATACAAGAAGGTACCTACCGCGGAGAGCAAACAAGTTGGCATGAACATCAACCTTAACAAGAGTTACGACCTGTTCATGAACAAGTTTAAGTGGGGTGGTGGTGAAACAAACAATGTATACTTCGATGAGAAGAACAGGGTGATGATGATGGCTTACCGTATATACGCATCACAGATAGCTGATGATCTGAGTGCACATGGTAGAAACGCAGAGGCTGTCCAATTGCTGGATAAGGTAAAGGCCGGCATTACATCTCATGCTTACTACTATGAGCTGACCACCTTCTATATGGCTATGTCTTACTACAAGGCGGGCGCTAAAGAAAAGGGTAGGGATCTGTCGCTGGCATTGACAAAGAATTGTGAAGATGATGTAGAGTATATGCTGACACTGGATGATAACCAGAGGGAGTATTTGTCTCGCGATATACGCAACGACGCATCGATGGTGAATACGCTGGCCAGTACGGCGCAAACAGCCGGCGATGCCGAAGGCGCTAAAGTACTGAACGATAAGTTCCAGGCGATATATAATAAGGTGAAGGGATTGATAAGGCAGTAGATTTAATATTGCTGAATATAAAAGAGGGTGCTTCGATATACGGAAGCACCCTCTTTTCGTTTTAACTAATCATGTTTAGGCTTGTGCATATGCAATTGCAAATTCCTTTACGAGGTCTGTCTGTTTAGTGGCACATGTCAATAGCTGATCGGTAGCGATGTCGGTAGCGATGTCGGTAGTCAATTTGTCGGTTCTCATGGCATAGCCTATTTCCATGTATTTCTCTGCAAGCTAAGCGGGCAATCCTACCTGCAACTCATCAAAGTAAAAAAACTACTAAAAAAATAAATGAATACTCATTTATATGCTTGACTTTTTAATATTTTCTGATTAGGTTTGT
>CANBQQ010000106.1 GCA_947371715.1 Flavipsychrobacter stenotrophus | reverse complement strand
CATATTGAATTTTCAGAAACCGGATAAAATAGCACTTCAGAAAACAACTGATTTCGAAGCGCAATTCGAATTCCGTCCCCTTGAACCGGGCTATGGTGTTACCATCGGTAATGCTTTGCGTCGTGTGTTACTTTCTTCTCTTGAAGGTTTTGCTATCACAGCTATCAGGATCCCTGGTGCAGACCACGAGTTTGCTACATTGAAGGGTGTTCTGGAAGATGTTACTGAGATCATCCTGAACCTGAAGCAAGTACGCCTGAAAGCAGTTGGCGAATTCAACGACTTTCAGTCTGAAAAAATTGATCTTAATGTGAAAGGCACTGAAGTGTTCACAGCAGGTATGATCGGTGAAGCATTGCCTAATTTCCAGGTAATGAATCCTGAGTTGATCATTTGCAATCTTCAGCCTGGTACAACTTTCAATATAGAAATTCACATTGGCAAGGGCCGTGGTTATGTTCCTTCCGAAGAAAATCGTCCGGTTGACGCTCCTTTGGGTTTCATAGCTATAGATTCTATCTACACTCCGATCAAGAACGTTAAGTACACTATCGAAAACACTCGTGTTGAGCAGCGTACTGACTTCGAAAAGTTGATCATGGAAGTAGTTACAGATGGTACTATTCATCCTGAAGAGGCTGTTAAAGATGCATCTCGCATCCTTATCCAGCACCTGATGATCATCACTGATGAGAACATATCTCTGGATACACGCAAGGAAGAAAAAGAAAGCATCGTTGACGAAGAAACTTTACTCGTTCGTAAAGTATTGAACACGCCGCTTGAAGATCTTGAACTTTCTGTACGTGCATTCAACTGCCTGAAAGCAGCTAAGATCAATTCACTGAGTGAGTTGGTACAGTACACTCAGGAAGAGCTGATGAAGTTCCGTAACTTCGGTCAGAAATCACTTTCTGAAATTGAGCAGGTTCTTCACGAGCGCGGCTTACATTTCGGAATGGATATCAATAAATTCCGCAGAGGAGACGATATTTAATTGAATTAAAGGTCAAAAGTGAAAACCCAGAAGTTTTTACTTTTGACCTTTTCATTTTACAGATTTTCATTTTTTACGGTCATTGGTGAATACACTTGTTTTCATTTTCTGACTTTTCACTTTCCTTATAATTCCTGACACGGTATAAGGATTTAAAACACAAATGTCATGCGTCACGGAGACAAATTAAACAATTTAGGTCGTAAGAAGGCACACAGAGTGGCCTTGATGTGCAACCTTACAAGCCAGCTGATCCAGCACAAGCGTATCAACACTACTTTAGCTAAGGCGAAAGCTTTGCGTGGTTTTGCTGAGCCGTTGATCACTCGTTGCAAAGTAGATAACATGAACAACCGTCGTGTTGTGTTCAGCTATCTGCAGGACAAGGAAGCTATCAAGGAACTGTTTGGTGTTATCAGCGATAAGATCGGTGATCGTCCGGGTGGTTATACGCGTATCATTAAGCTTCCTCGCCGTGCGGGTGATGCTGCTGATATGGCTATGATCGAGCTGGTTGATTTCAACGAGATCTATGGTAAGAATGTAGAAACTGGTGCTGCTAAGAAAACTCGCCGTAGCCGTCGTGGTGCAGGTGCGTCTAAAACAGAAGCTGCTGAAGCAACTACTACAGAAGAAACAACAACTGATTCTGCTGCTGAATCTACTGAAGAAACAGCTTAATATTATTAGTTACCAAAAAGTAAAATGGCTGCCCTCAAGGCGGCCATTTTTGTTTCTTGCCATTAAATGTGCAGGCAATAAAAAATGGTTATCGGCAACCGCCAATAACCAAAACTAATTTTATAAACCATCCTTAACTTAAAACAGCTTTCTACTGTCTACCATCTACTGGCTATGCATTATTCCGCCATTTGGTCTTGTCCTTATGTTTGGGTTCAGCAAGCCGTAGCACATTCAGCACCACCATTAGCACTGTTGTTGCGCCAATGCCGGCAATAAACTCCTTTAGCATCTTGTTGTCTACAAACGTAATATATTCTACTAGAAAGAACTTACCTGCATAGCACCCTATAATGCCTATTACTATAGTAGGAACAATGCCTAACCCTTTGCCCGGCGCTATCATCTGCGCTATAAGCCCACATGCACCACCAATACCCAAAGTAATAAGTAATTCCTTATGCTGAAAATATTGTCCGGCGACAAAATTGACAATTTCCTTCATCAAATTCATTGACCAAAGATATCCTATCTGCATATTGAACTGAAATTTTTCATAATTTTTTTAGTATATCTATTTGTTAATGGCACTGTTGGAGTTGTTTTTAATAGAACTTTACAGCTGTGGATGAAATAGTAGTTTATACAGATGGCAGCTGCCATACTCAATTGCTTGTAGGCGCATGGGCGGCAATTGTATTTAAGGGTAGTGATCGCATTGTTTTATCCGGTGTCGCCCATCATACCACCCATAATCGTATGGAGTTGCAGTCAGTAATAGAAGCATTGAAATATTCGGCTGACAAATATTCTGGCCTTACCGTTCATATCTATACCGACAGCCAATACGTAGTAGGGCTGGAGGGTAGAAGGGATAAATTAACTAAGGCAACATTTAAGACCAACGCAGGCACTGATATTCAGAACGTTGACCTCGTTAAAGAGCTTTGGGCACTTCAAGATCAGCTATCAGTTAAGTTTACCAAAGTAGAGGCGCATCTTAAAAAAACGGAATTAGTAAATCATAACATCGAAGTAGACACGATCGTTCGTGCATTGCTAAGGAGTACTATTGCAGCAAACTGACCGAAGGTTTTAATGGACCGGGTCGTCTAATGAGCATACTTACCTAATGTGGTATTGCTATCTTTATCTTTGTTTTAAATTGTCAACTTGAGAAGAATTTATTTTGCCATTATTGTGATACTAGCTACAGGCCTGGCTATGTCTTTTTCTGCTCCTGCAGATAATGGAAAGTTGACCATCCAATTCAATCACTATGTAGATAGTCACTTGCTGGAATTGGATACTGTCAACTATACAAATGATGTACAACAGGCATTTACTGTAACCAAGTTCAAATACTACGTGGGCAATGTTTCATTACTTAGAAAGGATGGAACACAATATCGACAGACAACTTACTTCCTGATCAATGAAGAAGAGCCGTTGAGCAAGCAGATAATCTGGCATAGTATTCCGGCAGGTGAGTATACCGGTTTGTCGTTTATAATAGGAGTAGATAGTGCACATAATTGTACAGGTCTGCAAGAGGGAGCATTAGACCCAATCAATGCAATGTTCTGGACCTGGAACACTGGTTATATTTTTCTCAAGTTGGAAGGAAAGGCACCGGTATCCAAGTCGCCTGGTAGAATATTTGAGTATCATATTGGTGGTTTCCGAGAGCCTGCAAATAGCATCAGAACAGTGCGTTTAAACTTTTCTGTACCATTGATAATAGCATCGGGTGCAGAGCATATCATTCAGCTAAAAGCTGATGCTGCGGAGGTGTTGAAGACTCCTGTCGCAATTGATTTTTCGATACTCTCATCTGTAACAGATGCGCATAACGCCACCATGATCGCGGATAATTATAAAGACATGTTTTCGATAATATCCATTAACTGATGGGAAAGAAACAAGCAGTTGTGTTGATCGGAATATTGGTAAGTGTATTGTTACTCAGTTTTGCTGATAGCGGTTACTTTTCGATTGCTGAAGCCGATGTTGAGCTGCATCTTCCTAAAGCGTTTCCCAAGCCCCTCTATAGATTTAAAAACAACAAACTGACTCCGCAGAAATTTGTGTTGGGGAGAATGTTATTCAATGACCCTATTCTATCTAAAGACAGCAGCACAAGTTGCGCCAGTTGCCATCAGCGAATAGCGGCTTTTGGACATATAGATCATACCTTAAGTCATGGCATTTATGGCTTGATAGGGAAGAGGAATGTACCTGCGCTGCAAAACCTGATATGGAAGGACGCATACATGTGGGATGGCAGTATCACTCACCTTGAGCAACAGTCGCTGGGGCCGATCTCTAATCCCATTGAAATGGATGAGTCGATAGACAATATTGTGATGAAACTAAAGCGGAACAAAGAGTATGTACGGCTGTTTCATGAAGCATATGGCGACGCCGATATCTCAAAAGATATGGTCTTAAAATCATTGACACAATTTGTTGGATTGATGATCTCAGCTGATTCTCGTTACGATAGATTTATAAACGGTAAGGATACATTTTCCGCACAGGAAACGCGTGGACTTGCTTTATTCCGGGCCAACTGCGGAACATGCCATAAGGAGCCATTATTTACCGATAACACTTACCGTAACAATGGCCTTGCAGAAGATACCACACTAAAGGACAAGGGTAGAGGAGGCATATCAGGAAGTACTGAGGACGAGCATAAGTTTAAAGTCCCCAGCCTGAGGAATGTAGAAATGACCTATCCATACATGCACGATGGTCGCTACAAGCGGCTCCGGGATATACTCAATCACTACTCAGGCACAGCAAAGACGGTAAGTGGTGTAGACGAAGACGTAAAAAAGATACCTGCGCTTTCAGACAAAGACAAAACAGATATCGTAGCATTTCTGCTCACACTTACCGACAAAACATTCTTGCATGATCGCCGGTTTATAGATCCGTTTGTGAAGCTATAAGATTTTCAAGTTTAAGTGAAGTGTAAAAATGGAACGAGCTAGCTACTTGAGCGTTAAATTCTGAAGTATTTCTTGCGCTTGCGGGTAGTTGGGTCCATTTAAGTACGTGGGTTACAATATGTATTAGTCACTAGGTCAGTGAAAAAAGTCGACACCTGCCATTGCAGGTGTCCTTTTTTTGTGCTTGTTGTTATACTGTTACTATTATATCTCTCAAGATGTTACTTTTGCAAAAATATTTTCGCTCATGTCTTCTTTTGAAGCTTCTTTAGAGTACGCACAAGGACTGGATCAGACAGATATATTGTTCCCTTTCAGGGAGCGTTTTCATTTTCCGCAGCACGAGGGCAGAGATGTCTATTACTTCTGTGGAAACTCACTTGGTCTGCAGCCTAAGATGGTCAGTTACCTGATGCAGAAAGAGCTGGAAGACTGGGCTAAGCATGGCGTTGAAGGGCATTTTAATGCAGCGATGCCATGGTTGTCTTACCACAAATTTTTCTCTGAGCGACTGGCAAAGATCGTCGGTGCAGATAAGGATGAAGTGGTAGCAATGAATACGCTTACTGTCAACCTGCATTTACTATTACTTTCATTTTACCGTCCCCAGAATGGCAGGTATAAGATACTAATGGAGGCAGGCGCATTTCCGTCAGATCAATATGCCATGGAAACGCAGGTGAGAATGCATGGTTTTGATCCATATGATGCTATCATTGAGATCGCTCCCAGAGAAGGTGCGCATACCATTGAGGAATCAGACATTCTCGATGCCATTGCCAAAGCCGGTGATTCCCTTGCGGTAGTAATAATGGGTGGAGTCAACTATTACACAGGACAGTATTTCAATATCAATAAGATCACAGCGGCTGCTCATGCGGTAGGTGCATATGCCGGTTTCGATCTGGCCCATGCCGTAGGTAACATTCCTCTGCACCTGCACGACTGGCATGTAGATTTTGCCTGCTGGTGTTCTTATAAATACCTCAACTCAGGCCCAGGTGGTGTAGGTGGTGTTTATGTACACGAAAAGTACGGTAATGATCCTTATTTCTTCCGTCTGGCAGGCTGGTGGGGCAATGAAGAGAAGACCCGCTTTAAAATGGAGAAGGGCTTCATTCCTCAAAAGGGTGCTGCAAGTTGGCAGATGAGCAATGCGCCTGTATTCAACATGGTTGCGCACAATGCCTCGCTCGATATATTCGATAAGGCAGGTATGAAGGATCTACAGGAAAAGAGCAGACGACTCACCGGTTATCTGGAATTCCTGTTGAAGAAACTGACCAACCTTTCTTTCGATATCATCACGCCTTCCGATCCTGAGCAAAGGGGCTGTCAGCTATCAATGTTATTTGCAGAAAGAGGTCGCGAAATATTCGATACGCTTACAGCCAATGGCGTGATCGCAGACTGGCGAGAACCAAACGTTATCCGTGTAGCACCTGTGCCATTGTACAATACATTCGAAGACGTATATATGCTCTATGAAATAATGAGCAACATGTAGATATCATACTCAAATTGAACTAAGGATGGATCGTAAGATTCATCCTTTTTTATTTATGCCATTCTTTTATCCCGCCTTCTAGCGAATACACTTCTGCATTAAACAGGGTCTTTATGGCTTTCGCCCCTTCCGCACTGCGCCTGCCCGATGCGCAATAGAGTACTATTCTCTTTTTGCCTAACAAGTGTTCCTTTATAGCGGCAATTTGCTCAACAGGAATGTTTATGCCGCCTATGTTAAATATACTATGTTCATCTTTGCCGCGAACGTCTACCAGTAAGTAGTTGCTTCCATTGGCCCTGAGTTGCTCATGAGATAACGTGTTGACCTTTGTCGTTGCTGTTATGCCGTTAATTACAACCTTACTTACCGTACCTGTTTTCACTATCCTGCTTTGGAGTGTCAGCGCATCAAATACCAGCATCTTGCCAATAAGTGTTTCACCTGCTTGAGCTATGTACTTCAATGTTTCATTGGCCATCATAGAGCCTATTATTCCCGCAAGGGTAGGGAATACGCCACCTTCAGTGCAATTCGGCACCTGTGCAGCGTTTACGTGTGGAAATATATCCCTGTAGTTGGGACTGCGTGTACCGTCGGTATTAGGAGCATTCCATATGGCTACGTGGCCTTCGTATTGATATATAGCGCCTTGTATCAGCGGTATACCCCATAGCACACAGGCGTCATTAAGCAGGTAGCGGGTGTCAAAATTGTCGGTGCAGTCCAGCACTAGATCGTATCTCCTGATGACCTCCATTACATTATCATCAGTTATCCTGGTATCATGCATAACTACATTAATACCCGGGTTTTGTTGCCTCAGTGATTGACAGGCAATTTCAGCCTTTTTCAAACCCACCTCATTGCTTTTGTACAATATCTGCCTGTGCAGGTTGCCTGCTGAAATTACATCATAGTCCGCAATGCCCACCGTACCTACTCCGGCCGCTACAATGTATTGTGCGGCGGGGCAACCCAGTCCGCCTGCACCTACAATAAGCACCTTGGCTTTCTGCAGCAATTGTTGGGTAGGTGCTCCAAATCCCGGCAAGTTTATCTGGCAGCTATAGCGCGAAAGATCCTGTTGCATTATATAGATGTAGTTTGCCTGCCTAAAATAATATTTACTTTTTCTACGTCTTCGGGAGTGTTGGAGTTAATCAATACCCCAGGGTAGGGTGGTATTAATATCGTAGACGGATTATTGATCAGCACTTTCCTGGGGCACTTAAAACCTTCAGCCAGCTTGGCTTTGAGAATCTTATAACTCGCGGGCTCCCATATGGTTATCAATGGCTCTGGCAGTCCGTCATGCGGACTTTCAAAAGTAGTAGCTATAGAAGTGGCATTCCTTTTTTCTATAAGGTATTGAAGAGTGTCTTTATCCAATAGTGGCAGATCGCATGCCACTACCAGCCACGTGGCATCAGGGTATTTTTCAAATGCACTTAATATTGCAGCTGTTGGCCCTGAACCTTCATATTCAGGATTGTCGGTAAGGGTTGAATAATTATGATCCATCTCTGACGCCTGGTCCTCTCTGCATGATATTAACACCTCTTCACATAGGGTTCTGAGCATGTCAGCCATGTAGTATCGCTGCGGTACGCCATGCCACAACATCATCCCCTTGTCCTGACCCATTCGCATGCTTTTGCCGCCTGCCAATACAAGACCCTTAATCCTGGTAGTCTCTCCTGAAATCACTCTTGCCTCCTGTTTTTTCTATCAGTTTGGTTTCCTTTATTACTATGTCGTGGCTCATGGCCTTGCACATGTCGTATATGGTCAATGCTGCCACACTGGCGCCTACCAGTGCTTCCATCTCTATGCCCGTCTTAGCAGTAATGGTTGTCGTGCAGAGTATCACCACCTCATCTTCATCATTTACTTGTATATCTATGTTGCAATTATCCAACCCCAGCGGATGACAAAGTGGTATTAGTTCCCCCGTTTTCTTAGCTGCCATTATCCCGGCAATGATCGCGGTCTGGAAGACTGCTCCCTTCTTGGTTTGTATATCACCTGCAGTCAATTGTTGCATGATCACATCAGGCAGGTACACGATGCTGCGTGCAATAGCAGTGCGTTTCGTAACAGCCTTCTCGCTGACATCTACCATGTTAGCCCTGCCTTTATTGTCTATGTGGGTAAGATCACTCATATTGTTATCCAAAATTAGGAAGTAAATAACACATTTGCCGCACCCCTGTCTGTCACTATTATGGCTTATGTCCAACAGCTATAGGGTGGGTGCCTTTATAACATGTTTTTCAGATCATGCCCCCATTCTGTAAATTCTAAAATTCCGGCCATTCTGATTCCGGCAACTTCATTACCCAATCACTTTATCTCCTTCGTATGCCCCATCCCCAATTCCTTATCCAGCTTATCTATAAACGTCCGCTCAAATGCGTTAATGAGTATTGTGTCCTCTTTTGGCGCAAAGAATAAATTGTTTGTTTCTTTATTCGGTCTTGTTGGGTCATGACTATCATGAATAAACAGTTCTGATACTGTACTTGTGCTTCGAAAAGCACTGTCTCCATAATACATCAATGTATACTGATACACCTTGCTTGCCCCTGCTTTCATCGTCATGGTGATAAAATGGGTTGAGTCATTGTAGTAATTCACTTCGCCGTTAGCATCTCTTATTGGC
>CANBQQ010000105.1 GCA_947371715.1 Flavipsychrobacter stenotrophus | reverse complement strand
TATAGAACCTTCATGGCTGTAATTCAGAAGATCAGAAATAAGTATGGAAAAATAGCGGGTGGCGTTATCGGCGTTGCTCTTATAAGCTTTATTATATCTGATGCCCGTAATGGTAGCTTCGGCCGCTTGTTTGGCGGTAACGGTACCGACGTAATGACCGTTAACGGTAATGCAATAGAAGCAAAAGAATACGAAAAGAGAGTAAAAGAATACGAAACTTTGACCAACATCTACAGCAACCGCGGCCCTCTTGATGATGCCGCAAGAGCACAGATAAGGGAGCAGGTTTTGCAGTCTATAAGCTACGAAACTATTGTTAGCGGTATATGCGACAAGATGGGGATCACCACATCTGAGCAGGAAGCTAAAGATCTGATCTATAGCCCTAATGCACATCCGTTGGTTAAGCAGTTCCAGTTCCAGGGACAGCAGGTTTTCAACAATCCTGAAACTAAGCAGTTCGATCCGGCAAGGGTGAAAGGCTATGAAGATGAGATCGCGAAAAATCCAAAGGTTGATCCTACCGGTACTTTCATGGAAAACTGGAATGCGGTTAAAGGTTACGTTATACGCAACTCGAGGATCGACAAGTTCAATACTATGATGTCTGCTGGTGCTTATGCGCCAATGTATCAGGCTAAGCGCAGTGTTGCCAATGGCGATATGATGGCGTCTATCCGTTACATCAAGGTTCCTTTCACAACTATTCCTGATGATCAGGCTAAGGTAACTGACGAAGATATCAAGGCTTACATGCAGAAGCATAAAGCGATGTTTGAAACAGATCAGGCTACACGCACTATCGATTACGTTTCTTTCGACATCATACCATCATCTGCCGACTCTTCAAGAGCTACAGGTGCATTGAATGAAATTAAAGAGGAATTCTCTAAGGCCAAGGATGATAAAACATACGTTGGTAACAAGAGCGATGATATCAACACTTTCAACGAAGCATATGTAAACAGCAAGAACTTCGGTTCAAGGTTTGCAGATACTATTATGAAGGAGCCGGTAGGCAGCATCTATGGTCCTTATCTGGAGAACGGTAGTTTCCGTATCACTAAGATGATCGACAAAAAAGTATTGCCGGATAGCGTTAAGGTTAGGCAGATACTTATCCGTACTAACGATGGTAAGACTGCGATCCGTGAAGACTCTACAGTTAAGGCAAGAATGGACAGCATTGCTACAGCAATAAAGAATGGTACGCCATTCGATTCAATGTTGGCTAAGTATTCTGAAGATTACAACCCACAGAATCCAAAGGGCGAAATACCGGTAACATTGGCTGTAAGACCACAGTTATCTAAAGAATTCGGTGATTTCATTTTTGAAGGTAAGACCGGAGAAAAGAAAGTTGTAAAAGCAGATAACAGCAAGACAGGCGGCTACACTGGTTACCACTACATAGAAATATTGGAGCAGACAGCTGTAGGTTCTACAGTCAAGGTGGCTACCATCACCAAGAGCCTCGTACCAAGCGACAGTACTGTAAATGCGATCTTCGGCCGTGCAAATGAATTTGCAGCCAAGAGCACAAACGCAGCTGAGTTTGACGCAAACGTTAAGAAGATGGGCGTTGACAAAAGAGTTGGCGAGAACATCAAGGAATCAAACTTTACAATACAGGGCCTGGGCGGAGCAAGAGAAATAATCAAGTGGATGTACGGAGCTAAGGTTGGCGAAGTTTCTAAAGATCCTTTCCGCCTGAACGACCAGCGTTATGTAGTTGCTAAATTGGTTTCTGCTGATGAAAAAGGCATGACAGCAATAACAGCGGCTAACAGACCAATGTTGGAGCAGAGAGTAAGAGACGAAAAGAAAGCAGCTTTGATAGCTGCTAAATATAAGGGCGCTACATTGGAGTCAATCGCAGCAGGCGCAGGAGCTGCTGTTCAGCAGTCAGATTCAGTAATGCTGGGTGCATCATTTGTACCGGGTCTGGGTTACGAGCCTAAGGTCGTTGGTTACGCTTTCTGCCAGAGCTTCCAGCCTAATACAGTTTCTCCGGCCATTAAGGGCCAGGGTGGTGTATACTTCATAAGTGTAAACAACAGGGTTGCAAGGCCTGCACCAGATCAGATGACCATGCAGATGGGCATTATGCAGCAGCGCCAGCAGGAAGAAGGTCAGCTTCGCGGCTACCTCGGCCAGATGTTGCAGCAGACACTTACAAAGAAGGCAGACATCAAGTACAACATTGCCAATTTCTAATAACACTATTGATACAACAAGAAAGCCCGTCAATCATATTGACGGGCTTTTTCACTTTTAAGATCGTTGCTGTTATACCAAATAGACATCAATTTCACACTTTTTGAATACGTCAGCCACTCTCCTCCTTTTGAAGGAGGAGTACCCAAAGTTTCGGCTTTTTCTGCCGAAACTTTGGGGGAGGTGGTTATTGCATCTGGCGTAATTCTAAAGTCAAATTGGTATTATACCAGTCCGTCCTCATGACCTCCGGCACCACCATCGGCAAAGAAGCCCTCAACTACCGCGCTGAACATTGGCGGTACTTTAGACAGTACGAACTCTTTCATAATAGCCACAGACTGCTGTGCCTGTTCTTCTGTAAGGCCGGCCTTGCCGGTAAGTTGGTTCAATAGTTCCTGCATATAAAAATCAATTAAAAGGTTGCTGAATGTTGATACTGTGAATGAATGCTCAAGGTACTGCCTAAAACCAAAAAAGTGAATACTCATTTGCGGAGTATTCACCTTTTTAATAGTTTAATAATAACGGTAGAACTTAAGCTGCTTTCAGCTGCTCAAGCTTGGTATGTTCTATCATTTGTTTAGCATAGTCAGCAGTCAGGTGGAATGTTCCATCATGCTTGGCTGTAGGCATGTCGAACATAGCATCGGTAAGTATCATCTCACAGATAGCACGTAATCCACGGCCACCCAGTTTGTACTGTACCGCTTTCTGCACCATATAGTCCAGTGCCTCATCCTCTACAGTCAAAGCAATACCGTCGAAATCGAACAAGCGCGTGTATTGTTTTACCAATGCATTCTTAGGTTCTGTAAGTATGCGTTTCAGAGAAGCATTGTCCAGCGGATTAAGATAAGTAACGATAGGCAACCTGCCCAGCAATTCCGGTATCAAACCGAAAGTGCGCAGATCCTGTGCATTTACATATTGCAGCAGGTTAGCACGATCTACATCTTTAGATGCCTTGATGGCGTTATAGCCGATAGAAGCGGTCTGCACACGGCGGGCTATCATCTTGTCTATTCCTTCAAATGCGCCACCGCAGATAAAGAGGATATTGGTGGTGTTCACCTTTATCATCTTCTGCTCAGGATGCTTACGGCCTCCCTGTGGCGGTACAAGTACCTCAGAACCTTCCAAAAGCTTCAGCATGGCCTGTTGTACTCCTTCGCCACTTACATCGCGTGTAATGGACGGATTATCGCTCTTACGGCCTATTTTGTCTATTTCATCTATGTATACGATACCGCGCTCAGCAGAAGGTACATCATAGTTGCTGGCCTGCAGCAGGCGGGAGAGAATGCTTTCCACATCTTCACCCACATAACCGGCCTCTGTAAATACCGTTGCATCTACAATAGCGAAAGGTACCTGCAACATACGGGCTATACTCTTAGCCAGCAGTGTTTTACCGGTGCCGGTCTCACCAACCATTATGATGTTAGACTTTTCGATCTCCACATCATCCTGCACAGGCATACTCAGGCGCTTGTAGTGATTGTATATAGCTACAGAAAGTACTTTTTTAGCATCGTCCTGGCCAATTACGTATTGATCGAGAAATGTTTTTACTTCCTGTGGTTTGTAATGCTTGTTGCGCATTATATCGGGCGGAGGTGGTGGGGTCTTTTGTTTTTCCCCGGTAGCTTCGGTAAGCAGCGAGTGCGCATTTTCAATACACTGATCGCAGATATTACCTTTTAAGCCGGTAAAAAGAATGTTCACATCACTCTCAGATCGATCGCAGAAGGAACATTTTTTTTCAGTTTGCTTAGCCATTATTCAGATACTTATTTTTTGGACGCCAAAGGTACGAAAAAGTGCACGGATGAAGTCTTTATTATAAATGGGTAGCATACATTAACGTTTAGGCTAGCCTCTCGGGTCAGCGCACAAAAAAAGTGACGGCAATGACCGTCACTTTTGAATATTAATTTAGATGCCGGTTAGTGTCCCGCAGGCGCTGTTACAGGCCCGTCAAGAGAAGCCCACGATGGTTTGAATGCTTTCTGATAAGCTTCCCACTGTGCCTGATTTTTTGCTGCCACTTCATTAAAGAAGCGAACAACCATTTCCATGCTCTTTACATCCTGATAGCCGGGTACCGGCATCGGGCTCTGGTAAAACTGTTCCATAAACACGCTGGTAGGATAGGATACTCTTGGACCTATCCACATAGCAGCAAGTGAGTTCATCTTCTTTTCCGGGTCAAAGCCATATTGCTTACCCATAAAGTAGATCACATCTTTACGTTCTGCATTGAACCGTACGCAATAGAAGTTATCATTCATATATTTGATCACATCAGGATTGGTAAATGTGGTAGCTTCCATCTTCTTGCACCAGCCACACCAGTCAGTATACATATCTACATATACTCTCTTTGGCTTTTCCTTCATTTTCACCTGTAGCTCATCAATAGACAACCACTTAATTCCGCCCTCTGCCTTCTGCGCCATCAATGCCGGGGTCATCATCAAAATAGCCACAGCAATAAGTATAATACGTTTCATTTTTTTGGTTCTTGTTGGAAAAACGAATTTACAATTAATCCATGTAGTTTTGCTAGTACTAATTAAAATTATGACAAAAATAGCAGTTGCGGTAACGGGTGCAAGCGGGTCTATCTACGCGAAAGTATTACTGGAAAAACTGCAGGCGCTTAGCTCTCAGGTTGATGAGGTAAGTGTGGTGTGGAGTGATAACGCACGTATGGTGTGGGAGCATGAATTGGGTAATAAAGACTATGAAAAGATCCCGTTCAAGAATTGGGAAAAGAACAATTTCCTGGCGCCATTTGCATCGGGTAGTTCTTCTTACAGCGCATTGATCATTTGTCCTTGCAGTATGGGTACACTCGGTCGTATAGCAGGGGGCATCAGTAATGACCTTGTTACACGCGCTGCAGATGTAATGTTGAAAGAACGCCGCAAGTTGATCTGCATGGTTAGGGAAACACCTTATAATCTTATTCACCTGCGCAATATGACAGCAGTAACTGAAGCAGGTGGCATCATTTGCCCGGCTACACCATCGTTTTACAGTAACCCAGTTACAGCAGATGATATTGCTTACACTGTTGTACAACGTGCACTGCAATTGGCGGGGCTTAAGCCAGATGGATACAAGTGGGGTGAGTAAAAATTAATGGCTCAATGGCGGAATGGCTTAATGGCTCAATGATTAAATTGAAATAGCAACACCTATTAACTTATTACCCTTTTAACTTTTTAACCTAACAGAATGGAATATTCTAAATCGCTGGTACGACTGAGGTCTATAATGGATGAGCTGCGGGAGCAATGTCCGTGGGATAAAAAGCAGACATTACACACACTGAGGCCGCAAACAATAGAAGAGATCTACGAGCTGAGTGATACATTAGTTAATGAAGATTGGAACGGAATAAAAGAAGAGCTGGGCGACTTGCTCCTGCACATAGTTTTCTACAGCAAGATCGGTGCTGAGCAAGGTAAGTTCACGCTCGATGATGTGATAGAAGGGGTGTGCAATAAATTGGTGAATCGCCATCCCCACATATACAGCAATGTGAAAGTGGAGGATGAGGAGCAGGTAAAGCAGAACTGGGAAAAGATAAAGCAGAAAGAAGGTAAGAAGTCTATTCTCAGCGGCATCCCTCCTTCAATGCCTGCCTTGGTAAAGGCATTGCGACTGCAGGAGAAAACAAAGACAGTCGGTTTTGAATGGGAGAACACCGGGCAGGTAAAGGACAAGGTAGAAGAGGAAATGCAGGAGCTGTATGAAGCTGTGGAAGCTGGCAACCAGGATGAGGTAGAGGCGGAAATGGGCGATGTATTCTTTGCATTGATTAACTACGCAAGGTTTGTGAAAGTTGATCCGGAGCTGGCTCTCGAAAGAACGAACAAGAAGTTCATTCGCCGCTTTAAACGTGTGGAGGAAATGGCCGGTGAAGAGGGTAAGACACTGCATGATATGACCCTGTGGGAAATGGATGCATTATGGAATAAAGTAAAAGCAGAGGAGCGTAAATAAATGTTCAATCGTTTTCCATATTGGGGCTGGCTTACATTGAGCATATTGCTTTGGTGTAGCAGCATTTATTACTTCAGGGCGCACCGACAGGAATTGCTACCCGAACAGATGGCCCGTGTGGTAAACGAAGACCTGGCAAAGAGGGAACGATCGTTCAACGATTTTATGCAGGACAGGTCGTTGACCCATCGCATATTTGCCGACTCACTCACAGAGAACGAGGTTAAAGAAATTGCAGAATTACCGTTCTATATTTATGCATACAGCGGTGACTCACTTAAGTTCTGGAACAATAATTCGATAATAGGCCTTAACAATGATTCGCTGCAAGGGAATACCTCTGTTAGAAAAAACCAGAAGGGAATATTTATTAGGAAGTACCTGAAGCAGACTGACCTGCCGGGCAATAAGACCTACATAGTTCTATTCCCCGTACTGATCACGTACCCTATAGAAAATGATTACCTGCATACTCACTTTGCAGCATCAGACAACATACCTGTAAAGACAAAGATCACCAACCTGCCATCGCACGCCCCCGATGAATACAAGATCACAATGTCGGGAAATGAAACAGTTGCTTACCTGGCATTTAACAGAGAAGACATACAAACCTGGCAGCCGGATGTCTGGTTCATGTCTTTGCTTATTGCAGCAATGCTATTTTCTATAGCGTGGCTACAGCATGTGATATTGCATCTTACCTGCAACGCTAAAAAGATAGTGGCGCCAATCATAATTACTTGCGTGGCCATATCTATCAGGCTTATGTTGTTTCAATGGGGTTTGCCTTTCCACTTAGATACACTCACTATATTTTCACCAACACTATATGCAACCAGCAGGTATTTATCGTCATTAGGAGATCTGTTTATTAGTTTGGTGCTGGTACTCTGGTTACTTGTTTTTATTAGCAGACATACAGACCACCGCAACTATTTTATAAAGGTCAAGTCGCCCATACTGCGAACTATTACGGCTGTGGTAATGTTGAGTTTGTTCGCATCCTTAGTGTTATTTTTCATAAAAATATTACGCAGCCTTATACTCGACTCCCGCATATCTTTTGATGTAACGCATTTCTACGAGGTCACCATTTACACGGTCTTCGGACTGGTAGCAGTAATTGCTATAATGGGCATATCCTGCATGGCCATTTATCTTTTAAATGTGCAGCTGCAGTTGCTGATAAGAAACCGACTAATAAAGATGTTGGGTATGGCGGTGGCGCTTTTTCTGTTCTATTATTTGTTGGGTTATACACAAGATGTGTTTTATGAATACCTACTGGGTTGCATACTCGTCTTTGTATTCCTGATGGATATCCCTTCGTTCAGATTGACCTCCAAACTTTTTGAGCCGCGTATGATCATATGGGCGCTCATTATCTGCACCTTTTCTACTGCTATAGTCCGCTATTACAACGAGATAAAGGAACAGGCAACAAGGATGGCGTTTGTGGAACAAAGATTATCTCCCCATCACGATGACCAATTGGAACTCTCTTTTGATAAAACGGCAAAGCTTATAGAGCGAGACAAACAACTGAAGAACTACTTTTACAAGCCATCTGCACAGGCGCGCAAAAGCCTGAACCAACATTTAGATTCCCTTTATCTTACTGGCTTAGGAAGATACCAGACCACCCTCTATCTTTTTGATGAGGACTACACTAACCTGTTGAATAAAGATACGCTCACATACCCTGAGCTAATGGACGAGAAGTACGAGTCGGTCATCACTAACTCTTCTTACCTCTTTTATAAAGAATCTATTCTTAGCAAACAATACTACCTGTCTTACATACCTATCTATAACGATACTGTCAACAACATAATCGGGTATGTGTTTATAGGGCTTGACCAAAAGCGCGCAACCTCTGAAACCGTTTACCCTGAGCTGCTACAACCCAATACCAACAAGGGCGCATCGGGAGAAACCCACTATTCTTATGCCATGTATATCAGTGGCAAACTCATTAGCCAGACCAATGATTATCCCTTCCCGGTAAGGCTACAATATGATACACTTAAAGAGCAGGAATACGTTTATGAAAACTACAGAGGCTTCTCTACGTTGTATACCAAAATTGCGGATAAACGAACTGCTGTGGTAGTGCATCACCATAGTGAGATCATTGAGGCAATTACCCTTTTCTCTTATCTTTTCGGTATACAGGTTGGTATAGCTATCATCATATTTCTGTACCAGGTCTTTCTGTCATTATCTGCCGGAAAGCTTTACCGGGAGCAGTTTGTAAGGCTTACCCTGCGCAGGCGTGTACACCTTTCCATGCTGGCAATAGTGTTCGTTTCTTTTATTATCATCGGTTGGGTAACCACACAATTCTTTACCAGCGAGTATAGAAAATCTAATGCTAATAAACTACAGGCAGCACTGCAGGTGGCCAAGCAATCTGTACAGGATTACCTGGTAAAAGGTCAGGCTTTTGATGCGGAATTCATCTTCGACACAGTAAGCAGATCAGCAGCATTTAAGTCATACATAACATCAGTCGCCAATAGTCAGAAGGTGGACATTAATATATTCGACGATGCCGGCAATCTGCTCTCATCATCTCAGGACGACATTTATGA
>CANBQQ010000104.1 GCA_947371715.1 Flavipsychrobacter stenotrophus | reverse complement strand
GAAGCAGCCTTCAACCTGGTTGGTAGCATCGATGACGCTATCGCTAAGGGTAAGAAGTTGATGGAACAAGCTAAAAACTAATTTGACAATTCGACGATCCGGCAATGTGACAATGGTCATAGTGCCAGGATCGTAAAATTGCCTGATTGAATAAGAAACTTGATTTTCGATAAACAATTGTCGAATTGTCAAATTGCCAAATTGTCAAATTGAACTCATGCAATTAGAAATATTAACACCCGAACATAAAGTATTCAGCGGCAACGTTTACGGTATTCAGTTACCGGGCACTAACGGTTCTTTTGAAGTACTGGACAACCACGCCGCTATGATAGCTGCATTGGGCAAGGGCAAGATGAAAGTACTGGTAGACAAGCACAACACAGACGTTTACGAAATATCTGCAGGCTTCGTTGAAGTACTTAATAACAAGACTAGTGTACTTATAGAAGATGCTACTGCTTTAGCTTAGTATTTTTTTACACACCAATATTACAACCCGTTTCAACTCTGTTGGAGCGGGTTATTTATTTCATATAAGGTGCTGAGCGTAGACTCTGTCTACGCTCGCGCGGTTGCCGGTCTCCCGACCGGCTCATCGGGCCGGTTCTCTTTGAAATGCCCTAACTGTGCATCCTCCTTTTCCTCTTATCCTGACCATCCTGATTCAGACAATCCTCCAACACTAATCCTCTTCCTTAACAACAGGTGGAATAAACTTCCACCCTGTCGCGAGAGTTAGCGTAGCGCTCTCGTGACGACATAATTTAACGGGTCTCTGACCCGAACATCGGGCCGTTTCTCTTTAAGACAAATACTGGTATTCTGTCACGCTCACACCACCCTGTCGCAAGAGTTAGCGTAGCGCTCGTGACCAAATGATTTAACGGGTCTCTTACAATAAGTGTTCGAAAAGAGTAAAACAGCTCGTGATATGTCCCGTTGGGCAATGTCATTAAATTAGGATGATAATAGCATATAATGATGCCGAATGTATCAGATGTCTATAGCAGATCTTACGGTAATTTTGAAACGATGCCGAAGGTATTGGACGTCTAATTAAGCGAATTTCTCTTACCTTAATGACATTGCCCGTAGGGGCAACCGGTTTCTAGTAAAACGTAACCAAAAGTAGGCGTTGCCCCCGTCAGGGCAATGCCATTGACTGAAGCAAATGCACTAGCTCTGAAAGAGCGTCCTCAATAGCGTAGGGCGTTTTAGCCCTACGTCAGAAGCCACCATAACACAAAGCGCTGAAGGAGCGCATTCAATATGGAAGAATGCTTAAGTCAATGCCTTATCTATGCACATTAACAACTTTTCGAACACATATGGTCTCTGACCCGAACATCGGGCCGTTTCTCTTTGACACAAATATATGTATCTCGTCATACTCACAGCACCACCCTGTCGCGAGAGTTAGCGTAGCGCTCTCGTGACGACATAATTTAACGGGTCTCTGACCCGAACACCGGACCGTTTCTCTTTGACACAAATATATCTATCTCGTCATACTCACAGCACGCCCGTTGTCGTTCTCTGACAGACGACAATCTGACCGTCTCTCTTTGAGACAACCCCCAAGATGCGAAACGGGTTGAAACATCATACCTGCCCCAACCACAGGCGGGAGAACACCAAAAACACTTTTAATATTTCCTTACCATTCTCCAAACCCACCTTAACAATTCATAATGAATTCATCTTATACATTTACACCTCACACACAAACCACTTATTTATGAAACCAATCATTTTGCTGGCATCATCCGTTATGCTACTTTCAACCGCCACATCCTTCGCTCAGAAAAATACCTGGATCATCGATGCAAGTGCAAACGCCAACCATCAGACGATACCATCTTATTCCAGTGGCTATCCAAGTCTGTCGTTAAGTGGAGGTGGGCTCAATATTGCAATAGGAAGGCAATTAAGTAACCACTTTGCGGTAGGTATCCTTGGCGGCTACGGCAGCCAGCAAAATCTTTTAGGAGACTATTCCGGCGCTCATACCTATAAAGCAACATTCAATACCTGGAACATAGGTGTATACGGCCGCTATACCTATTGGCTCAACAAGCATCTCTATCTCTATTCTCAACTGTCTGCTACTCACCACGACTACAATGTAAAATCAACAATGCTGCAATATAACTATCCGGGTATCTATCAATCATATTTTACATCTGCTACACAACCCGACGGGTTAGACGTTACCCTCCTACCTGCAGTAGGGGTAAACCTTATAAAGGGCTATGGTATTCATGCCGATGTTGGCGGACTTAGCTACACAAGAACTGGTGGCGGCGGCAACGCCGTGAATGGCATCAACCTCAATATCGGCCAATCATTCCATTTCGGTCTGCACAAGATCATTGGTTGGAAGAAAATGAACAGTACGCCTAATGACCCTAATGCAATGCTGAAATAAATAATTAATGACAAACATATAATAAAAGCGCCCTTCGGGGCGTTTTTGCGTTTACACACTCAACTTACGCCAAACTATGAGAAGCCTAAACTTGCTATTATTGATGGCTATGCTATCGGCCCACTGCTCGTTTGCATAGCAAAAAACATGGCTTATCGTCTTGGCTGGAAAAAGCATGAACAAACTCCCCGCCGAAAATAAATAAAATAAGATGCTTTAGTTTGACAGCAGAAAAAAACATATCCACAGAAAAAAACTACCCTCAACCCCTTGCCCACAGCGCATCACAGCCAATTGCACCTTCAATTTTGTGAATATCTTTATTTTAAAAATTCAAATAGGCGTATTAATTTGCACTCAATTTATATGCTGTCATCCAGAGCTCAAGTTTTACACTGAGTTTACCGAAGTGAAGAACAGCGTGCTCTTTGACATTATGAACCCTATGAAACTACAGACTCCCCACAACTCTGGTAGAGACGCATAATTGCGTCTCCACAGCAACCCGAGCCATCTCCCCCAACAACCAACATGTAAACCTATTTAGCCACAACTACACCGAAAATCGGCAGAAAAAAGTGGCAGCATGTGGCAAAAAGTGGCAGAAAGTGGCAGAAAGTAGCAATTTGTTAAAATCCGCCGAAAACCTCACCCATAAAGCACCTTGGCCAAAACACCCAACACAAAACTGCCACTTTTACGAAAAACTGCCACTTTTATGGCCCGCATTTCCAGATTGTCAAATTGCAGGATTGTCAAATTGCCGAATTATTCAATTGTCAAATTGAAATTAACTAACTTTGCAGCTTTAAAAATCAGCTACTTTAAGTATGAAATTTACATTCTATGGCCACGCCTGCTTCTCGGTTGAAACCGGTGGCAAAAAAATACTTTTTGATCCCTTCATTACCCATAATGAACTGGCAAAAGATATTAACGTAGATACTATCGAAGCCGATTTCATATTGCTTTCTCATGGCCATGGCGACCATGTTGCAGATGTGGCAAGTATCGCTAAGAGAACCGGGGCGCTGGTAATTGGGGGTTATGAAGTAATTGATTGGGTAAAGAAACAGGGCGTCGAGAACGTTCACCCTATCAATTTCGGAGCAACAATGTTTCCGTTTGGCAAACTTCATTTTTTACCTGCGGCACACAGTAGCACCATGCCCGATGGCACTAGCGGCGGTGCACCGGGTGGCTTCATCCTTCATGGTACTGAAAAGAAATTCTACTATAGCGGCGATACCTGTGTAACTATGGACATGCATTTGGTACCACGTTATGCAAAATTAGATTTCGCAGTTCTACCTATCGGCGGCAATTTCACTATGGATGCTGAAGATGCGGTAATAGCGGCAGAATTTATACAATGCAAAAAAATAATTGGCGTACATTACGATACGTTCGGTTACATCAAGATAAACAAAGACGAAGCAAAGGCAAAATTCGCAGCGGCAGGTAATGAGTTACTCTTGCCAGGAATTGGTGAGACAATTGAACTGTAATTTAAAAGTCAGCCCTTGCAACTAAAGAAAATGATTGTCTGAGTCGGACTTACGACTTATGACTTACAACATACGACTAAAGAAAATGGCAAAAGTAATCGCGATAGCGAATCAGAAGGGAGGAGTAGGCAAAACAACAACTGCAATTAATCTTGCGGCAAGTTTGGCTGTACTGGAATATAGAACACTATTGGTAGATGCAGATCCGCAGGCCAACAGCACCACTGGCAATGGTTTTGACCTGAGGAATATACAGCTGAGCTTGTATGACTGTATGGTAAATGAAACACCTGTCAACCAGGTAGTGTTAGAAACAGAAACACCTAATTTATACTTACTACCCAGTCACCTCGACCTGGTAGGAGCTGAAATAGAATTGATCAATCATCCAAACAGAGAGCACGTTCTGCGTAAGGCGCTGGAGGCTGAACAAAACAACTATGATTTTATTATCATTGACTGCTCTCCTTCTCTGGGTTTAATTACCGTCAACTCTCTCTCTGCTGCCGATAGCGTTATCATACCCGTTCAGTGCGAATATTTCGCCCTGGAAGGTTTGGGTAAATTACTCAATACCATCAAGATCGTTCAGACACGTATCAACTCAGAATTAAAGATAGAAGGTATCCTGATGACTATGTACGATGGTCGTCTGCGTCTTTCTAACCAGGTTGTGGAAGAGATAAAGAATCACTTCTCAGAATTGGTATTCAATACCATTCTTCATCGCAATACAAGATTGGGCGAAGCACCAAGCTTTGGCAAACCCGTATTGCTGTATGATGCAGAGAGCACAGGTGCGGTAAACTATCTCAACCTGGCAAAAGAGATACTGCAGAAAAATAATATGACCAAGATCAAGAACGAAGATAAAATTTTCGAAAAATAGCATGTCGCAGGTAAACAAGAAATCGGCTCTGGGTAAAGGTATACGCGCACTGCTCGATAATATAGACGAAGAAATAAACACCCCCAAACAGGGTGTACCTGCTGCTGCAGGGCAGAATAACAACAATGCATCTAACAACAACAATACTAATAGCATTGCCCGTATTCCTGTTAGTCAGATAGAAGTTAACCCTAAGCAGCCGCGTCACGATTTCGACGAGCAGGCACTTAAGGAATTATCTGAAAGCATCAAGCTGCATGATATTATCCAGCCAGTTACTGTCATTAAGGTAGGCACCAATAAATACCAGCTCATTTCCGGAGAACGTCGTTGGCGCGCCTCTAAAATGGTAGGACTCACCGACATTCCTGCTTACATACGCACCGCTGGTAGCCAGGAGTTACTGGAGATGGCGTTGCTCGAAAACCTGCAGCGCGAAAACCTCAATGCTATCGAAATAGCTATGAGTTACCGCCGCTTGATGGACGAGTGCGAACTTACTCAGGAGCAGGTTTCAGACCGGATGAAAAAGGAACGCAGCACCGTAGCCAACTACCTGCGCCTACTCAAACTCCCGCCCGATGTGCAGAAAGCCGTAAGAGACGGACAACTAAGCATGGGGCATGCAAGAGCTATCATCGGTTTAGAGCATGTAGACCAACAGCTCTATGCCTTCCGCGAAGTAATTACCCGTGGCTTATCTGTTCGCCAGGTAGAACAACTGGTTAAAGACATGGCAACAGAACGTGCGCCTAAAGAAGCCGCACAGGCCGCCATAAAACTACCACCTGCCTACAAGCGTATAGAAGACAACATGGCCTCACAGCTATCTACGCGCGTAAAACTGGCCCGCAAAAAGAATGGAAAAGGAAGCATACTCATAGAGTTCTACAGCGATGAAGACCTCGAAAGAATTATGGACAAAATGAGCATTTAATAAGCCCTGTAAGGGCGACATCAATAGCGAGGGGTTTTAACCCCTCGTAAAAAACGAAAAATGTAAAAGCCCTACAGGGGCGAAATAACCACATCAAACTATTCGCCACTGTAGGTCTTCTGACCAACAGCAATCAGGACGTATTCGTTTTGTGGCACTAAGCAACCACTCTCCTCTTTTTGAAAGAGGAGTACCCGCCCCTCATGGTGAGGTCACTCGAACCACGGCGCGGGAGGTGATTTTCGCCGTTGCTGGTCTTCTGACCAACAACCACCCGGCCGGTTCGCTTTGAGTTCGTAACCACATCTTTGCAAGCTCAAAACATCTTAGTACCCTTTACGTGAAAAACTTTAAATCTTAAACTACAATGATCGACGAAGGCTGGGATAAAGAATCGAAAGAACATCAGAAACAATACAAATACATGCTGGAGCGTGGCAATAAGAACAACATTCTCCGTGCCCTGCCCCGCCTTAATGATGAAGCCTTCGCAAAGATCGATTGCCTGGAGTGCGCCAACTGCTGCAAGAACTACTCCCCTCGTTTTAAGCAACCCGATATAAAACGCATAGCCAAAAGCCTGCGCCTGAAAGAAGGTGAACTGGTAGCCCGCTATCTGATACTAGACAGCGAGGGCGACTATGTATCCCGCACAAAACCATGCCCCTTCCTTGCCGAAGACAATACCTGCAACATCTATGACGATCGCCCCAGCGACTGTGCCCGCTACCCATATACCGACGAAGATGTGCTGATAAAACGCGTACCTCTTACCCTCAAAAATTCACTATCATGCCCCATCACTCACCACGTACTGGAAGCCCTTCTGGAATTGGAAGGCGGCAAAAAAAGCTAACTCAAATAAATGAAATCTGGCCACTATCTATCATCTGACAACATTAGAACATATTCGATTTGAAGCGCTAAGAAAACACTCTCCTCCTTTTGAAGGAGGAGTATCCGCCCCTTTCGGCGGGGGAGGTGGTTACCACGTGGGGCCAGTTCTGTTTGAGAACTCAACGAACGCTTTTCTGCACTCATAACAACACCTACCCTTTGTGTTGCTTTGCCGCCTTCGCGTGAACCTGCATAATGGTGTAAAACGCCACTACGGCGCTATCACCGGGCTATAATTCTTCTTCACCAGGTAATAATACGGTTCAAATATATGGTGCCTGAACACATTACTGCCTGAGTCTGGAAACTTCTTATAATAGTCCGCATCGGGCTGTAATACTATAGGGTTACCGGCACGCATATAGTTGCAGGTGCCACTGTACCTGGGTTGTTCTAGACGGGGCATATACTTCTTTACCAGCTTATAGGCCAGTTTGCCCACATACCTGTTATAGGTACGCTGTGCCCGCCTTGGCGTCTTTGCTAATCTGTTATAAACATGACTTAACGCTACCCTCACTATCCTCTTCTGTGTCTTCACTTGCTCTCTCGAATTGCTGAATGGATTAAGTTTATTGAAGTCTCCGGGCGTCTGTATAGAAACCGGTGTCTCCGGCACCCAATCTGCAGTATTCACTATGGTAAACGCCCAGCCACCGCGGGTTATATAGTCAAAGTCGTAAGCATAGTAAAGGTTACCTACTTTAGGTGCAGCACTGGCATACGTCTTAAACACTATATCCCCTGGTAAGTTACCCGCCACCTGTTGGTAGTGCAGATACGATGTCATTAATGTACTCAACGCCCCACCCTGACTATGTCCCTCTACTATTACCTGTTTCACCCCACGCGTATGATACTCCTTTATCTTTGCCATCACCTCGGGCGCCATACTACCTATGCCTATCATCCAGCCTACGTGCACAGTAGCTTTTGGATCATTGGCCAGCTTGTAATTAAAGGTGTAATTGCTATCCAGTTTCAGCATGCCGGTCGCTGGTATCATGGCGCTGTAAAAGTTCTCCAGCCAGCTATCCACATCATAAGTAGTCCCTCTGAAGTTAATGACCATTATGGTAGAATCCCTGTTCAGCCAAAGGTCCCACCTGTTATGCAAGCCAACTTCCGTGCCTCTGTATACCCTTGTAAACCCCGTCTCCTTAGGTGTCGCTCCCCTGAATTTAGTATCCACCTGCACTGCCGATCTGCGTAAAGTGCCTTCGTATTCGGCCGCATCAAATCCTGGCTTCAACAGTTGGGCATGGGAATTAGAAATTACCAGTAGACATAACAGCAGCGCAGGAAGTTTTACCATATTATTAATTTAGAGAAAACACACCATCAAATAAATAACACTAACCAACCTGCTCATGCTTTTAACTAAACACTCACATCCTATAATGAGTGAAGGAGGCATTGCTGCCTCCTTCACCTATACTTTACTTACAACAACTTTTAGTGCTGTACCTGTATCTTATTGATATAATTTACTGCAGCAGACTTTACAGAAATGGTATACAAACCATTGGTCAACGAAGAAATGTTTACCTGGCTGATACCTGTACCTGCGGTCATATCTATTGCACCGGTGTATACTTCGCGGCCGGTAATATCACAAACCGAAACCCTTCCCTGCTGTGCCGTTGGCAATGTCCAGGCAATGTTTACACGCCCGTTAGTAGGGTTAGGGAAAGCAAGGATAGTTGCTACGTCTGCAGATACATTACCTACACCAACTGGTATTGGTGTAATGGTCTTAGACAAGGTGTGCTGTATGAAACTGGCAGACGTAGCAGTTGGCACACCTGAAGACAATGCGATAGCAGTGTATGGTGTAGTATAGTAGTTAAGAGAATCGGGGAAGACGTAGTATGAAGCCCCTACCGGTAGATTACTGAAAGAGTAATGACCTGTAGCATCAGTGCGTATTGCCTGCATCAATTGTAATGTTGAAGAGTTAAATACATACATCATCAATCCTTTCACCGGTACGCCAACTGATGTACCCTTATTAGCACCTGTTGTAACATCACCTGCTATAAAGCCCGGACCTGTAGTAACGGTACCATAAGACATGTTAATGTCTTTGTTGATATCGCTGGTGCCTGATGTGTGGTAGAACACGTTAGCACCATTCCAATAGAAGCTGCTGATATGGTAGGTTGGTATGTAACCGGAAGTACC
>CANBQQ010000103.1 GCA_947371715.1 Flavipsychrobacter stenotrophus | reverse complement strand
GTTATTTTGTCGACGGTGATCTTGCGGATCTTATTAGATGGTAACGGACTGTTATCTACAGTAAAACGGTAGATGATGCTGCTGTTGCCTGCATCAGGAGATAGCAGCCATACCCCATTGGTTGTGCCGATCCATTTACGGTTAGCGCCATCTACAGCTATTGTCTGTATGCTTTCTCCTGCAAACAGGTAGCCTGCATATTTGTCGTACTGAACGATAGGTATTTCTGCATCGGCCCGTTGCGTAATGGCGCTGGATGCATTATAAAGTATAGCAATCCCATTCGCGGAGCCAATCCACAGATTGTCATTCTTATCAATGGCTATGCACGATACACTATTGTCGGGAAGATTACCCGCACCGATTCCTGTTGTAAGATGGTATACGGCGTCATCGCTGGCATCGGCAAGGGTATTCTTGGTGTCATAACCCATTACGCCACCCTTGTTGAGACATACGTACCAGACATGGCCTGAATTATCGAAGGTTAAGGGCCCGCCGGCATGGGCGTAAAGGCGATATAAACTTACATTGTAGCTATACCAGTTGCTTGTAGTCTTTTCTCTTACATACAGTTCATCGAAGGAACCAAACATAGTTACCCAAAGATTGTCAGACTGGTCAATACCTGTACCCGCCACCATGTAGGCGTTACTTCCTTTATTAGGCTCGCTGATCTGTAGTGGAGAACCTTCTTTGTATATGTGGAATGAATCATTACTTTTCAGTTCGAAAAGCCCGTCTTTAAATGAACCAGCGTATAATGTACCATCTTTCTGATCTTTGGTAATGGTAGTGAAGTCAGTCATTTTATAACTTATGGGAGAGTTATTATCTCGGTTGAATAATTTCCATTTGCCATTATTCAGGTTAGAAAATCCACTGCCGCTTGATATCCATTTGAATGCATCGTCGTAGCCGCCATGTGCTATCCAGAGGTCTTTGTTGTGTGCGTAGAGATCGTAGCTATAAGGGTCTGTTGGCCCATCGGGGTGAGAATAGTATTGTATATCGTCTTTATACCTCCTGGCAAGGCCATGCGTCATATTGCCGATCCACACACTGCTGTCCAGAAGCTGTACTACCTGGGCTACACTATCCTGGGTATGTACAGAGTCAATTATAGTGTAATTAAGGTCCATTACTCTTAGGTCGCCATAACGGCCAATGAATAGCTTATTATAACCCGGGTCTATGTTGGAAATGTGTTGTGGACTTGTAAACACTGCATGGGCAGTGTCATTTATGAGTACGAAAACAGTATTGGCTGTCATCATGAACAGCTTCTCATTGACCGTAGTTAAGGAGGTGAAACTGTGCACACTATCTACCTTTTCCCATGCCTGGAAGTCTTGTAACCTTGGGCTATTCTTTGGCGCTCTGAATAGGCCGGACTGGGTAGCTGCATAGAAATAAGTTCCCAGGCCTGTAAAGCCCTTTATGGGTATCAATTGGTTGTTGGCAAAGAACTGGTAGGTTTCTTCAAAGTTCTGCTCTTCCATGTTGATGACCACAATACCCAGCGATGTGCTGAGGTATGCTCTGCCATTTTCTGTATAAATACGATACACAGTTTTAGCTCCGGCTACGGTCTTTAGCTTGAAGTCGGGGATGTTGTAAAAAGTATTGTTCTTAAACAGATCTATATTGCCATTGCTGTATACAAGGATCACAGTGCCCGATACATTGTCGTAAGCCACGCATTGCATGCCTATGTCCGACATGCCGCTTACTTTGCTATAAGCTACCTTTTCGTCTGTCAGCGTATTTTCAGTAAAAAACGCCTGTTGGCAGATGGTGAAGATATTGGTGCCATCGGTAGCAAGCCCCATACAGGTGTTGTATGGAAGTAGTGAACTCCAGTAGCCGATAGGTTTATCCTGAGCTCTAGCTATAACTGAGCAAAATAGAAATGCAAAAAGTATGTATGTAAGTTTCCTGAAATTCATAGAACAATTGAAGAGCCAAATTTATTACAAATAACGGATAGGTGGCGTTAATATTGCCTGTTGTGTGATGGTCGGTTCAGGCAAAGGGTGCAAAGGAGCGCGAAGAGTTGACGTAGCAGACAAGATGTGAGATATCTGTGCATTCAAATGCCATTAACCAATTATCTTTACGGTATGGATAAGAGTAGTCCTATAGGGGTTTTCGATTCGGGTTATGGTGGCCTCACAGTGTTTAAGAGCATTGTGGCAAAGATGCCTCAGTATGATTACTTGTACCTGGGGGATAATGCCCGCGCACCCTATGGCAACCGCTCGTTTGAAACGGTGCATGAATATACCCTGCAGTGTGTGCAATGGTTTTTTGAGATGGGTTGCCCGTTGGTGATACTGGCTTGTAATACGGCATCGGCAAAGGCATTGCGTACCATACAGCAGCAAGACCTGCCGGGAATTGATGCAACAAAGAGGGTGCTGGGGGTAATAAGGCCCAGTGCCGAGGTGATAGGCAATTATAGTAAAACAAGGTCGATAGGCGTATTGGGGACCAAGGGTACGGTAACCTCGGGCTCTTATGAAATAGAGATCAATAAATTTTTCCCGGACATAAAAGTACATTCAAAAGGATGCCCTATGTGGGTACCCTTGATAGAAAACGGGGAATACGGATCGGCGGGGGCAGATTATTTTGTAGAAAAGTACCTTGATGAATTGATGGCCGGTGCGGCAGATATAGATACTATCTTACTGGCTTGCACCCATTATCCGCTATTGATGGATAAGATAAGGAAGTTTTTGCCAGCCCATGTGCAGGTGGTAGCACAGGGCGGCATTGTTGCAGACAGCTTATCGGCCTATCTGGCAAAGCACACCGAAATGGCGCAGCGTCTTACCCAGGCAGGCATTATCCGCTTCTTTACCACCGATGATACGGTAGATTTTGATCGGCATGGCAGTACATTCTTTGGCCGGGCGGTACGATCTGAGATGGTGCACTTAAAATAATAAAAGCGGCTTACAGAGCCGCTTCTTTCTTTTCTTTCCTTGCCTTAATTACGTGCTTTACGCCCTTGTAAGTAAGCTCTATCGCTTTCCATTTCAGGTAACCGGTGATCAGCTCAAAAGCTACCGATTTGGCCACTTTCTTTACTTTTTTACCCACCGGTTCGTGATAAGGCTCGGCAGAAACGTAGTTCTGAATAACCTTTTTTTCTTTAGCTTCTTTTTTTCTGAAGATGAACTTCTGCGCCATTTGTATAGCCGGCCCAACTAGTGGGTTGGAGATGGGCAGGAACGAGAGAACAGTAGACATCAGGTCAAAGTTAGCAGGTGTTTCACCACTACTTTTTGATCCTTTGCCCATGATACCTTCCATAGAAAGGATCTCTTGTTCATCCAGCTCTTTCAACTGTTTGTGGAGCTTACGTTTTTCCTGCTCCAGTGCTTTGAGGCTATTCAGTTCCTTCGGGTAGAGTTTCATGGCTATTTATCTTTAGCATTTTCTTTCTTGTCGTCATCTTCCTCATGATCCTCTGTGAGTATTTTAAGGAACGTTCCTGCAAAGAAGTTAGTGATGTTGTTGCGCAAGCCAAATACAATACCCAGGATGAGTACAAACACACCCATGGTAGCGAAACTGGCGCCAACCCGTGATAAACCCATTTCTACAAACCCTTCCAAAATACCCAGTCCCATCAGCAACATGGTAATGAAGACAATGAACATGCATATGAGCGCGAACATTACGTAGCTCAGTAGCTTTGCTGTACTACCCATAAAATTGAGTTTGAACAATTTTATGTAGACCTCAATGTACTGAGTTACCTTATCTTTCAGCGAGCCGAATATACTCATGGGAGCGTTGGGGATTGATTAGGAGTGATAGATTTCTTCTTCCAGGTCTGCAGCCTTCTTAGCGAATTTGCCTTTCAGGTTATCTAAAGATTTCTTTACCTTATCCAGATCTTCCTGGCGTGTTTCTTTGTCTGTTGCCAATACATAACCTACTGCTACTCCTACTGCAGCGCCGATCAGCAATGTTGCGATGGTATTACCTGCTTTTGCCATAAAATAATTGATTAAAAATGAATGATGTTTGTTACTCGTACTAAAATATCATGCCAAAGGTACGAAAAGGTACATTTACTTATTTTGCATAATACCTGTTGTCAATAATATATTGTTCTACTGCGGGTGGGACGATGTATTTGATAGATTTCTTGTCTTTTATCTGCCTGCGGATGTAGGTTGAGGATATCTGCAATAGTGGGGCTTCCAGCTTTTTGATGTTGGCTCCATAGGTGTCTTCTATCTCAAATCCCGGCCTGTTGTAGACTATGAACGAGTATCGTTCTACCAGTTGTTCAAAGTTTTTCCAGCGATGAATGTTCTGGAAGCTATCGGCACCCATGATCACAGAGAATTTTTCGAGCGGAAATTTCTCAGTGAGGTAGGCCAGCGTATCTATGGTATAAGATGGTTTTGGTAGCTGAAATTCCACACTACTGGCCCTGAATTTGGGGTTGCCCTCAATAGCGATGTTGACCAGGTGCAGGCGGTCATGCTCGTTGAGCAGCGAGTGTGAGTCTTTAAGCGGATTGTGAGGAGATACTACAAACCATACTTTATCAATGTCTGTATATTCAATAACATGGTTGGCCACAATAAGGTGACCTATGTGAATGGGGTTAAAACTGCCGAAATACAATCCGATATGCATAAGGCAAAGATAAAAAGACGGGCGACACAAATTGCTAAAGAGCGATTAATCATTTTTAGTTAACGTTTTATGCCCTGAAAAGGTAAAAGTGTTTACTTTGCAACAGCCTCACCCCGACCCTCTCCAAATGGGAGGGTGTTGTAAAGTATTGTATTTATAAATAACGTATTTTAGCATTATGTCTGCGAAAAAGAAGAAGAAATCACGGTTGCCCCTCATCATTACCATCGTAGTCATAGTGCTGCTTTTAGGTGCTGCTTATAAGATATTAGGGCCTAACAGCGGAAAGGCGCAGTTTCTGTACATAAGAACGGGAACTACCTATGAGCAGTTGCTGACGCAAATGAAAGATGGCGGCTATGTGAACGACATAAATAGCTTCGATTTCCTGGCTAAAAGGGCAGGGCTGCCTGAACATATACACCCAGGTAAATACCAGATGAAGTGGGGTATGACCAATTACGAACTGGTGAAGAAACTACGCAATGGGCGCCAGGTACCGGTAAAACTGGTGATCAATAAGCTGCGTACGAAGGCAGATTTCATAAGATTGGTATCTACTAATCTGGAGATAGATTCGCTGCAACTGGGTGCGCTGATGCGGGATAAGGATTTCCTGGATAAAATGGGGCTGGATAGTAATACTGTGATGTGTGGGGTAAGGCCCGACACTTACGAGTTTTACTGGAATACTACCACCGATAAACTGTTTAAAAAACTAAAAGAAAGTTATAGCCGCTTCTGGACAGATGCCCGTCGGGAACAGGCAAAGAACCATGGATTAAATCCGGTAAAGGCTACTATTATGGCCTCGATCATTGATGAAGAGACCAACCTCCCGGCCGACAAGCTAAATATTGCCAGCGTGTACCTTAACCGAATTGATAAGGGCATGAAGCTGCAGGCCGACCCGACTGTGAAATTTTCTATAGGCGATTTTACCATAAAGAGAGTAACAGGAGCAATGCTGAAAACAGAGTCGCCTTACAATACTTACCAAAATGTGGGATTGCCACCCGGGCCGATATGCACGCCATCGAACGGATCTATTGATGCGGTGCTGAATGCACCACAAACCACTTACTTGTTCTTCTGCGCCAAGGCTGATCTGAGCGGCGCCTCGGTGTTTGCTACCACCGATGCAGAGCATCTATTGAATGCAAGGTTGTACCAGCAGGCGCTTAATGCGAGGGGAATACATTAGTAAGTAAAAACTCAAAAGTGAAAAGCGTGGGATAGGTTTCCAGAGTTTTGATATCTCCATTATGAAAATAACTGATGCCATATTTTTAGATGCAGCGCAAAAGGAGGCTATTTACAGGCTTTGGAACAATGAGTATCCAAGTCAATTGGGGTACAGCGCGCTTGCGGAGCTGGATGCGTATCTCGAAAATCTAAAAGATCCGCACCACTATTTTGCAGTCAATGAAGCGGATGACATAGTTGGCTGGGCATTTTCATTTGAACGGGAAGGAGAGCGATGGTTCGCGATCATTGTTGATAGTACGCTACATAGATCGGGGGTAGGTACTATGCTCTTGAATAAACTGAAGGCGAATAGTACCGTGTTGAATGGCTGGGTAACTGATCATGATAAGTATGTGAAGGCCAATGGTAGTCCTTATCCATCGCCAATGGGGTTTTACCTGAAAAATAGTTTTGTGGTATGTGAAGGTGTTCGGTTGGAGTTTGAAAAGTTATCTGCAGCTAAAATTTGCTGGACAGCGTATGTATAAATATATGCTTAATGAAAAAGAACCAATAGTCTTATAAGGTTTCTTTTGGCATCTATGCTTACCTTTGCACCCTATTTATACAGATAGTATGCTGCCACAGTTTGAAAATACCGAAATAGCGTTTAAATATCGTAGTGATAAGGAGATGAAACTGGCTAAGTTCCTGTTTTCATCAATGGGCAACCCTGCGCTGAGTAGCCTGGGAATGAAACTGACTCAGTTTGCATTGTCGTGGAAATTGCCTGTAAAAGGGCTGATCAAAAAGACACTTTTTGATCAGTTTTGCGGTGGTGAAACGATGGATGAGGCTGCACAGACAGCGGCAGTAATAGGCAAGTATGGCGTAGGTACCATATTGGACTACGGTGTAGAGGGTAAGGAGAGTGAAGAAGATTTTGACCGTGCTGTGCCCGAGTTTGTGAAGGCCATAAAATATGCGGCTACCAATAAAAACATTCCTTTTATAAGTTTGAAGGTAACCGGTTTTGCGAGGTTCGCTCTGCTGGAAAAGATACACTCGGAAGCAACGCTGAGCACCGAAGAGCAGGGTGAGTGGAAGCGTGTATACGACAGGATAGATTTTATCTGTAAGGCTGCAGCTGAGGCCAATGTAATGGTACTGGTAGATGCAGAAGAAAGCTGGATACAGAAGCCTGTAGATGATCTTACTGATGCTATGATGGCGCAGTACAATCAGGTGAAAGCTATTGTGTTCAATACCTTCCAGATGTACAGGCACGACAGGTTGTTATTCCTTCAGGAATCAGTAGCATTTGCAAAAGCACATAATTACCAGTTGGGTGCTAAGCTGGTGCGCGGTGCTTACATGGAAAAAGAGCGCAGGCGCGCTGCTGATATGGGCTACCGTGACCCTATACAGCCAAGTAAAGAAGCTACAGATAAAGACTATGATGCTGCGGTATTGTATTGTCTGGAGAACCTTTCAGGGTTGTCGGTATTTATAGGAACACATAATGAGGAGAGCTGTATGAAGGCTGCCCGCTATATGGAGGCTAATGGTATTTCTGCAACTACAGAACATGTGTACTTCTCGCAGTTGTATGGCATGAGTGATAACATATCCTTCAATCTGGCCAATAGCGGCTACCACGTGGCTAAATACCTGCCCTATGGCCCGGTAACGGATGTATTGCCATACCTGATGCGCCGTGCGCAGGAGAATAGCTCTGTAGCCGGACAAACAGGCAGGGAGTTATCGCTGATAGAAAAAGAGATTGATAGAAGAAGGATATAAGAATGAATTCCTGAATCAAGATGTGGCACACTTTTAAAGTGTGCCACATCTGTTTAAGGTCCAACGGATGAACAAAGGTTATGATAATGTTTCGTGGTTTTATGATCGCCTTAGCAGGTTGGTATTTGGTAATAAATTACATGCAGCCGAATGCTACTTCCTGTCAGCGATAATGCCTGCTGATAATATTCTTATTGCAGGCGGCGGCAGCGGACTAATATTGGAGGATATTACCAAACTACATCCGCGCGGTCTGAGTATTACCTATATCGATGCCTCGCCCAAAATGATAGCATTGGCCCAACAACGTAATGCAGGTGATAATAAAGTATCGTTTATAGCTTCGACTGTTCAAAACATAAAACTGAGCAGTGATTATGACGTCATCATTACGCCCTTCCTGTTCGACAACTTTACCGGACAAACAGCAGCAGAAGTATTCAAACACCTCGATCGGTCACTTCATAGCAATGGCCAGTGGCTCTATACCGACTTCCGCAACACCGGCAGAGCTAAACACGGGTTATTACTCAAAAGTATGTACATGTTCTTCGGCACGCTGTGTGGCATACGCAATTCTACGCTGCCCGATATGGACACGCTTTTTGCTCAACATGCTTATCTGCTAAAAAAAGAAAGCAGTTCTATGAATGGCTTTGTGGCTTCTATGGAATATATCAAACAGTAAAGTGCGATCTACTTTTGTGATTTACCTGCTTTCTTCAAAGCAGCCAGTATTATTTTAGGATTGTTTTGCAACAACACTTTAACCTTGTGAGTCCTGCAATTTTCCGAGCGCAGCAATACGCAATTATTGTTCATGCACGCTTTTGTATCGATGGTCTTTATTGTGCCAATTTCCTCACAGGTCTTTTTGGAGAAAACCCATTTTTCCACATTCTCCGTTATAGTAAACCATGGACATCCTTTTTGATGATCTATGCTGATGTTCATCTCCCTATCATAGCAGTCGCAGCCTTGTTTTTTGTCTTTGCAGTCGCTGGCCGTGTTCGATGATACTGTCTCTTCGACACAGATAGGTGTCAGAGTATCGCGTCCTATTAATGCATATCCAGTATAAATGGTGAGGATGCCCTCTATTACGTAGTTAGTGGTTTGCCGGTAAATAAGTGAGCTGTCTTTCAGAAAGAAAAACTCGTCAGTATCCAGGTCCTGATTCTGATCCAACTGCCGATGGGTTACC
>CANBQQ010000102.1 GCA_947371715.1 Flavipsychrobacter stenotrophus | reverse complement strand
CTTCAACTGGTTCATCAGGTATCAATATGTTTATAAGCTCAAAAGGTCTGGTCGTTACTGATCTATACCAGGATTCGCTTTTTACTTTTTAATTTCTTCTGTCAATACCCCAGTACAACTTCTGGCGTATGGTGTTCAGGAAGTTGTGTTCATCAGGTCGCACCAGCGATACGGTAAAATTCTCTTTCTTCACAGCCAGTTGCACATTGCTTTTAATGGTCTCTGTGCGGGCATCAAGCGTACACAAAAACTGTTCCGATCTTCCTTCTATTTCAAACGATATCACATTGTCATCAGGAACTACTATTGGCCGTGTATTCAGATTATGAGGTGCCACAGGGGTTATCACAAAGCTCGACGTTTGTGGGAATACTACCGGGCCACCGCAACTCAGTGAATAACCTGTAGATCCTGTTGGCGTAGCTACTATCAGTCCATCTGCCCAATAGGTATTCAGAAACTCTCCGTTCAGGTAGGTATGCACCTTTATCATTGACGAAGTGTCTTGCCTGTGGAGGGTAAACTCATTCAATGCGTATGGAGATCCGTTAAATAAAGGAATGTTAGAGTCAAGATGTATCAACGTTCTTTTCTCCAGTGTATAAGATCCTCTTACCAACGATAGTATAGCACCTTCTACTTCTTCTTCAGGTATTGCGGCCAGGAAGCCTAGTCTGCCCAGGTTTATGCCTATCAATGGTATGCCCGAACTTCCTACAAAGCAGATGGCATCAAGCATTGTACCGTCTCCGCCCAGGCTGAACAGCATGTCCGTATTCAGAGGCAGGTCCAGCTTGCCGGTAAAAAACCTTACAGGCGCCGCGGGGGTATAATGCGGCTGTAATCTTTCATAAAATTCTTTATAGAAAACTAATTGCAGCTTATGGTCTTCCAGCAGCTTAAGTATGTGGAGTAATACAGGCACGTCCTGTGGGTCGAATGTACGGTTATAGAGAGCTACTAGCATGTGTGTTATGGTATACTGCCGGATAACCCGGCAAAACGAATTGTAAATATAATCTTTTTACCCCTAAATACTTTTAGATGTGTGTTTGTCGTTCCATAGTGGGCGGCATTTGCAATTGCGGCATTCGCTCAATTCTCAGTAACTTTATAATATGCCACGCAGTTTTATTTTTGTGCTTTTATTGATCGCAGCCTCAGTCGGCATAATTTCATCGTGTGTCCATAAACCTTATTCTCAGGTGATCACCGCCGATGGTAACTTCCCGCAGGATGTGGCTCGTATACTTGTTGCAAAATGTGCGGTGTCTGGCTGTCATAATGCCGCCAGCTACCACAATGCCAGCGAACTGCGCCTGGATACCTGGGATGCCTTATTTGATGGTGGCTCAAGTGGCGCGGTAGTTGTGCCTTTCAATGCAGAAAATAGTCCGTTATTATATTTCGTAAATACCAATGCAGCCAATGGTCCTGTTGCCACGCCTACCATGCCCGAAAGCACTACTGCATTTCCCCAATCACCCCTTACTACAGCAGAGTATAATACGTTGAAGAACTGGATTGCAAGCGGTGCGCCTGATAAAAATGGTAACGTTGCTTTTTCGTCTAACCCCGATACCAGGCAGAAAATATATATAACCCAGCAGGGGTGCGATCTGCTTGCCGTTGTAGACGCTGAAAAGCATGTCGTAATGCGGTACATACCAATAGGTGCGTCTTCGGCCAGGATCGAAAGCCCTCACTGTGTGCGCGCTGCCAACGATGGTATGCATCTTTATGCCAGTTTTCTCAACGGAGATTATGTGCAGAAGATAGACACCCGAACGGACCAGCTGGCGGGTAATGCTAATGTAGGGTCTTTAAAGGCTAACGGCTCATGGAATATCCTCTATGTAGCCCCTGCCGATACGGCTGTGGTCACTTCCAGTTGGGTGGGAGATGGCATACTGGCTTACCTTAACAGCGCAACGATGAATGTTGATGCTGGCCGCACGCTGGGCGGTGGCAGTACATTGGTTTATCCTCACGGCATCACATCCAATCGTACGTTTGACACTTTTTATGTTACTGCTCAATATGGCAACGTCATTTATAAAATGTCAGCCGACGGTATGATGTATAAACTGTTGAGCCTTAATGGAAATCCTCCGTCTACAAGCACAGACTCTACTATTACAGCGCCCAATCCACATGAAATACTAATGGCACCCGATTACACACACTATTTCGTTACCTGCCAGACAAGCAACGAGGTAAGGGTGCTGGATGCCCACACAGACAGTGTATTGGCCCACGTATCTGTAGGCACGCTGCCTCAGGAAATGGCATGGTCTACTACGGTGCCTTACTTGTTCGTTTCTTGTATGGAGGATGCTTCCACTGTTTCAGGCATGAGAGGCTCCGTCTACGCTATTAACTACAATACCCTTGAAACCACTGTTATTTATGGAGACTTTTACCAGCCTCATGGCCTGGCGGTTGACGATAAGAACGGACTCTTATATGTTGTAAGCACCAATGCCAACCCCGCGGGTCCTGCTCCACACCATGCTACTGCCTGTTCTGGCCGGGCAGGGTGGTATTCCATTTACGATCTGCATACACTTCAGCCGATCAACAATAAACGTTATCAATTAACGGTGATGCCTTATTCAGCAACAGCACGTTTCAAATAATATGTATTGTGTCTCCCAATTGCTGAATTTGTAATATAACTCCAGTCCTTCCCTAAGTTAATGATAACTATATATTTATTTATATTCACATTCGTTAGCGCGAATTGTCGTTTATATAGAGGAAATGTGTAATTATTTGGTCATTTTGAAAGTTTTTCGCCAAAAACTTAACATTTTGTTCTGCTAATGAACTAACTTTAATTATATTTACGTCCCTAATACTAAGTTAGGTAATTTCTATTTTTTAGGAAGTAAACAATATTTGTTCAAAATCATTGTCTATGAAGCGAATTTTACGGGTTGTAACGCTCTTATGCCTTATTGCTATACCCTCACTCGTACGTGCTGCTGTTATCCCGGTGACGTTTTCCACTACGTCAAACCGAACCGGTTGTAATTTCCTCAATGTTGCATTTACTGCGACTGCACCCACATGTTCAGGTACTCAATCTTTTTTGTGGTACTACATCAATAATCCGGCTACTACTTCTGCAGATACGGTTATGGTATCTAGTGGTGCTTCCGCAACTGCCAGCAGGGCGTTCTCTGCTATTGGCAGCTACAATGTGGGTGTGCGTGTTGTGTGTGGTAGCGATACAGGTTATTCATTTGTGAATAACTATGTAAATGTTACTGCTCCGCCAACTATCGACTTTGCGGTAACCAACCCTGCCGATGCATCTCCAAGATGTATTGGTAACGTATCTTTTACCAATCTCTCTACCGGTGATACTGTTTGTCCTGGCCACGTCTGGACTTGGATCGTTAGCGGACCTGCTACTTTCGCCAATCAGAATACAACTAACGCTACCTTTAACTTTACTGTTCCCGGCGACTACACTATTACATTATTATTCAATGGTGCAAGCTGCGGTTGCGGTGGCAACCTTACCCGTACAAGTTATATACATATTGTAGGTGATCCGACAGCATGCATTACACGTACAGATAATAACCTGGGCTGCATTGCTCCGGTTAATACTACATTCTCTGCAGGCTGTTCTACTGGCGCTACTTCTTATCATTGGTCAGCTACTGGTGGAACGCCAGGCACCTATAACTCAACCGGTCCTAACGATACTACTTTTGCACCTACATTCAATGCTCCCGGTGATTATCCTGTAGTTTGCACTGTTTTCAATGCTGCAGGTTGTTCTTCTATCTCGTCTACTATCATGGTACACGTAGGTAACTTCACTGCCAACTTCTTACCGTCTCCTGCTACTGTTTGTCAGAATGCAAGCATAACATTTACTGATAACACTACTGTTGATGTGATTGCGCCGGTTACACAATATTTTTATATAACGGATATTTTTAACAATCTTCCAGCGTTGGATGGCGGTCCAATGGCTACAAGCCCATGGACTCATGTAATTACCCTTGCTGCGGGAGATTATATTGTACACGATTATCTTGTTAATGGAAATGGTTGCATTTCTGACGCCACGCATCCTTTACATGTTAACCCCGCACCTGTTACTACAGTAACTGCAGATAATCCATATCGTTGTGCTGCTCCATTAACTACCGGATATCACGCATTACCTGTAGTCAATACAAATACTTACAAATGGCTCACTCCATCTGCTACCGTTACTTCCTTCTCAGCAACAGGTGCTGCAGGTGGCGCTAACCATAACTTTACTTATAACACCGCAGGTAGTTATAATGTTACGCTTGTTGTTACAGATGCATTGGGTTGTAAAGACTCTACGCTTCATGCAGGTATCGCTCGTGTAGCTCCGGCAAACGTAACAATATCTACAGACGTCGATTCCGGTTGTACGCCTATTCACGTGGGTTACCACATGACGGTCGACGTAGCTGGTGCAACGATCAATGTCGATAATATTGACTTTGGTGATGCAACAAATATCGGTGCAGGTATTTATACAGACACCGGCCATATGTACAATGCCGGTGGTAGCTGGTTAACTACTGTTAACTGGCATCTCGATGCTTCACTAGGTGGCTGTGCAGGTACTGACACAGTAAGGGTATTGATTGGGTCTACTCACCCAACACTTGCTATTGGCACATTCCCGCTTACTGCCGGTGGTCTCCACCTGCCTTATTCCGATTCTGTTTGTCCTAATACTACTGTATTCTTTAAAGATTCTGGTTGTGCAGCGTGTACACATAGTTGGAGTGTACCAGTCGGTGGTGGCGCCTATTTCTCAACTTCAGATACTTTCTCTGTAGTTTACCCAACGCCATCAAGTACTGCTCCTACATCTACAACATACACATACACAGAGGTAAGTTGCCTTGCAGGTTGCTGCGATACTTTCAGACACAGAATGTGGGTATTCCCTCCTGCTATCTTCCCTAACTCGCTAACAGCGGCCAATGCCTATATTGCAGCTGGATTACCGAATTGTACACGAAGAGATTCTATCAAATTTACCGCTACCGGTGTAACCGGTGCTTATAGGTATCACTGGGATTTTGGTCCTGGTATCTATGACACCGCGTCTACCTCCACCCCTACTGTAGCACATAATTATGGTATAGGTTCCGGCTCTGGAACTTATACTGTAGTGGTAACTGCCATTGGATTTGGCCTTGCAGACTCCACCAATTGTTATAATTCAGCATCGCTGGTAATTAATCTTGGCCCATCTGATACTACCTGGAATATGGTTGACTCAAATCTATGTCTTGGGTCAGATCTTTTTGTACATGGTCCGCAGCGTCTCGATGGCAGTCCATTCACACAGTACTTCTGGTCTTGGGGCGATGGCCCTACCGTCACAACAGTGGCAGCCGATAGTAATGCTTCGCATACTTACACTGCACCGGGCAATTATAATGTCCGTGTTATTGTGACTAATGATTTCGGTTGTAAGGATACTGCGCAACGCAAGCGAGCTCATGTGTATGGTGCAATAGGCTCCACTACTTTTGCGCCTAGTCCTGTCTGTGCAGGTAGTCTGGTTACATTCACCGATGGACATACTTTCCCTAACAGTGCGCTACTGAAGAGAATGGTATCTTATGCGTATAGTCCGTCTGCTACAACGCTGACTTCAATACCGATTACGCCTAATACATTCACTCATGCCTTTGGTGAAGGAACTTTTACGGTAGCTGTAAGTGATACGGACAACAGTCCTAAGAGATGCCCTACGTTCGATACATTTGTTATCAACTCTGTTGCGCCACATGCTTACTTCACTTCCCCCGATACCCTCGGTGCTTGTGCCGGCGTGTCTGTAGCTTTCCATGATACAAATACTCATTGCTCGTATGCTTGGAATTTTGGTGATGGTCCAACTACTGTAGCTTCTGCTGCAGATTCGAATATTACGCACACATACACAGCTAATGGTAACTATAATGTAAGTGTAACCATTATTTCAGATGGTACAGGTGGCTATCCATTGGGTTGCGCAAGTACATTTACAAGAACTAACTACATACATCTTTCAAACATCAGCGGTATCGCCATTGAGAATTTTGGAGACACAACTGTTGGTTGTCCTCCGTTGCAAATAGCAATGGGTCCTACCAATACTTCTACATCTTACCTGTATACTTATACTTGGTCTGTTACCGGGGTGTCTGGTTCATTCAATGGACCTTACTATTTTGATCAGATCTATGGTACAGGAAGTCATACAGTAACTATGATTGCGATCTCTCCTCGTGGTTGTCGCGATACACTGCGTAGGAACATATTTGTGGGTGGCCCTACCGGATTTATCACCGTTACTCCTACTGCAGGTTGCGGTCCGGTAAGCGTTAATCTGCACTTCACAAATACAGGTTCTGTTGCATTGGGTACCAATTACATCTGGTCTACCTGTCCTTTTGGCTCATTCACCACTCAAACGGATGATACAACCATTGTGTTCTCAACTCCGGGAGATTATTGTCCTCCGTCGGTGATCATACAAAACTCAGGTTGTATCGTAAACATAAACAGCACAGATTCAATACACGTATATTCAACGCCAACTGTTGTTGTAACTCATGCGCCTCGTATTTGTTACGGTGGTACAGACGTGCTTACTGCTACGGGTGCTGATACCTATTCATGGTCTTCACCTACTTCTGTGATTTGCACCAATTGTTCCTTCATCGCTGTGTCGCCGTTGACCACCACTGTTTATACAGTAATTGGTACTAACATTAGCGGTTGTACAGATACAGAGCTTGTAACTGTTGTTGTTGATCCTCCGATTATAATCACTATAGCTGGTAGAGATAGCATGTGTATTGGTGAACAGGATACGTTAACGGCTACTGGTGGCTCAGGTGTATTCACATGGACTACTCACCCTGGTCCGGATACTGCAAGTGGCTTGTCTTGCAACGTTTGTAACCCTGTAATAGTAAGAACAACAACTACTAAGACATATTGGGCTATAACTACCAATGCGTTAGGTTGTAAAGATTCTGCATCATTTACTGTTACGGTTAATCCATTGCCAATACTGCACGTTACTCCTGATCCGGCTTATGTCTGCGCCGGTGATTCTACGAGGTTATTTGCAACAGGAGCTACAACATACCTGTGGAAGCCACGTATTGGTTTGAGTAACGACTCTGTTGCTAGCCCTAAGTCGGGTATCCTGGCTAATATCATATATACAGTCACAGGTACTACTCAATTTGGTTGCCGCGATTCTATGACCGTGCCTGTTGAAAGCTACCACCGTAATGTTACCAGCGTAAGATCTGATACTATTATTTGCGCCGGTGATCAGGCAAGATTGATTGCACGCGGTGGTCTTAGCTACACATGGCATCCGGGTAATACCCTGAATGACTCTACTATATACAACCCGATCGCAACGCCTTCGGTTACAACAACATATTCAGTGCATATTCAGGAAAATCCTTGCTTTGATACTACTCAGTTTGTAAAGGTGACTGTCATTCCGCTGCCTATTTTACGCGTGCCTCCTACAATTACCATTATTGCAGGTAACAGCGTACAGTTGTATGCCGATGCACTTAATCCGGTTGTTTTGACTTCATATGCATGGACTCCTGCAGATAGTACGCTCACATGTACTGATTGCCCGCATCCTATTGCAACGCCAATTGTTACTACCACATACTCTGTTACTGCAACTACAATTGAAGGTTGCGCAGGTTCAAATACTGTAACCATCAAGTTGCTTTGTGAAACAAGTCAGGTATTTATACCTAACACCTTCACTCCTAACGGTGACGGGAATAACGACCGTTTCTATGTAAGTGGTAAAGGACTTGGATTGATCAAGCGTATGGCCGTTTACAACCGTTGGGGTGAATTGGTTTACGAAGCTTATAACGTAAGGCCTAATGATCCTGGTGCAGGATGGGATGGTACTTACAGAGGCGAAGTAGTAGCTCCGGATGTATTTGTTTATGTGCTGGATGTTATGTGTTCTACAGGTGAGCCATTCGTATTCAGAGGAGATATTTCTCTGGTACGATAAGAACTACTGTTGGTTGTAATGAATAATATGAAATTGTAAAAAACTTATAGATGAAAAATTGTTTAAAGATCGTAGCTGCAGGCCTTTTGTTGGGATTTGGTTCCAACAGCTTTGCGCAGGATATACATTTTTCTCAATTTTATGAGAATTCCATCCTCCGTAATCCCGCCCTTACAGGTATTTTCAGCGGTGACTATAAGGTGGGCCTTGATTATCGTGATCAGTGGGGTAGTGTATCCAATCCTTATCGCACCGTTTCTGCTACTGCCGAAACCAGGATTCTTGCCAACAGGGAAGTGGGTGATTACGTAAGTCTTGGTATGGGTGCATTCTATGACAAGGCGGGTGCTATCGACTTTACAAGCCAGGAGATCTACGCCTCTGTAGCCTATAACAAGGCTATGAATGATGCGCATAACTCTTACCTGTCTGTGGGGTTCACTGGTGGTTACATGGCTCGTTTCGTAGACATGAACAAGATGACTTTCAGCAGCCAGTATGTAAATGGCTATGATCCATCTAATGCTTCAGGTGAAACTGCTCCGTTCAAAAGCTTGCATAACTTCGACCTTGGCGCAGGTATCAGCCTGAACAGCTCTGTTGACGTTGATAACAGGGTTAACTATTATCTGGGGGCATCGGTTTATCACCTCAATCATCCTACACAGATTTTCAACGGTGGTTATTCGCAGGTAAAATTGCCAATGAAGTGGCAGTTCTCTGCTGGTGTTAACCTGGTATTCAGCGAGCATTTCAGCCTTGCTTTACATGGTAACTACTCAAGGCAGCAGCCATACAACGAAACTATCTACGGTGGTCTGTTGTGCTACCATGGTATCACTCCTGGTTTGCCTAGCATATTT
>CANBQQ010000101.1 GCA_947371715.1 Flavipsychrobacter stenotrophus | reverse complement strand
GTCACCAGGTCTTCAGCACTTGCATCGGGGTGTGTCTTATATGCATCGGCATTAAATTGACTGGTATCTCCAAGTTGTGTTGCCCGCGTTTGTTTGTCCTTTATGGTTACCCCTTTCAACTCCTTATTGGCATTAAGCAGTTTTACAGTACCCAACGCCACATCAGCAGCCGAAACTGTCATAGTTTGATTAGCCGTTTTATACCCCACATAAGCAAATGTCACTTTGTAAGTTCCCGCATTCACACCCGCCACGCTGAAGTTACCATCTGCATCGGTAACACTGCCATTTACAGGCAATGTAGAATCAGTAGCACTTTTTACAATTACAGTAACGCCTATCAATGCTGTAGTATCGGTAACATCTATAACCCTGCCGGTTATATTAAAAGGTTGCGCAAAAGAATTAAGGGAAAGAAACAAGAAACTGAAAAGGAAAAAGGAAAGGCGAGTGTGCATCATTGTGTACATTAGACGTAATGGGACATAAAATTACACAAAAGGTTTAAGCGCTTCACCCCAATAATTATTTACCAACAGTAATCTCTTGATTTTGTTTGGCAAGGGAGCGTCTTTTCATGTACTCGTATCCCGATGTATTCATCAATAATAAGAGCATGCCATAAAACGCATCTTCCAGCGGAATTGTAAACATACGGATGCCCAGGTTGTGGTGACGGCTATACATTACAACTGTACGTTGCAAAATACTGCCTGTAAGTATACCATTTGAGATAAAGAACGGTATAAGAATAAGGAAATAGCAAAAGAAGAACTGCGGCAGGTAGGATACTTTCTTATAGGACAAAAATGAAAGAAAAGCCGCCAATAAGATGAAGGTGACCGATGTATACAACCTCGGCAGAAACATGAGTCCTACCAAAGTCAACAGCCCTATCAGTACCCATTTAACCAGTATAGTATGACGGGCAGCTGAGAAAGTGAAGAATAAACCGAGGCAATGGTAAGTGAATACACAAGCATAAGGTATACAAATAAAGAAGAGATATTCCTCAAGTGGCAATCCAAACCAGAAGTACCCGAGCACATACTGAGGGTTAAACCCCCATACACCCAGGTATGTAAAAAATACATCCCAGGCTATAAAAAACAAAGCTGTAAACAAGCATGGCAATACAAAATATCGCCACTCCCTTATAAAATTAAAACGAGGGAAAAATGAAAAAATGAACGGAAAGATGATACAGAAAAAATCTACCGCCAGATAAGTATATTGATCAGGCATGTATCTTGTTTCGTTTTAGCGCCTCGATGAAGTACTTTAATGGCACCCACAACATTCCAAAGCATTCTCCTTCTTCTTTATCCAGGTGTTTGTGGTGCATTTTATGTGCCCTGCGTATCGCCCTGAAATAGAAATTATCTGAATTCCTTAATATCTTAAAACGCTGATGAATGAAAATATCGTGCACCATAAAATAGGCAAAACCATAAATGGTAATACCTGTGCCAATGAACATAAGCCAATACAATGGTGCATAGAACGTACCTATAGCAAGGCAAGCAATTCCCGGTGCCGCGAAGATGACAAAGAAATAATCGTTCTTTTCAAAAAAAGACGTGGGGTTCTTTTTATGATGATCCTCATGCAGGTTCCATAAGAAACCATGCATTAAAAACTTGTGCGCGCACCACGCCACCCCTTCCATACCCACGAAGGTTGCCAATATAATAAGTGCATTATACATCCACATACGCTTATCCTTTAAAATATTTTTTGAGCGTTTCGCCCCTGAAATCAAAGATACTTTTCAATTTGTTTTTTACCACCAATACATGAGCTATCTCACCAAGTATACCCAATGGAATCGCATATCTCACATCGTCATACATCAGCACACCACCGTCCACTTCTTTGAAAGTATGGGTATGTTCCCACAATGCATAAGGACCTTTCAATTGATTATCAACAAATTTATAAGGCTCACTTACATCACCAATTTCGGTTACCCATTTCATTTTTATTCCTAGCAGCGGGGAAACACGGTACTCAATAAGCATTCCCTTATAGATACTTTTGCCTTTTACATCAGTGAGGACAACAAAACCCATTTCGGCCGGTGTGATCTTTTCGAGATTTAAAGGTGTAGAAAAGAAATCCCAGGCTTCTTTCAGCGATATTGGTAAGAATTGCTCCCTATGTAGTGTATATATTTTCATTATTAATTTTTATCCTTTGAATAGCTCAAAGAAGTACTTATCATAACATATCTTGAACCATTCAGTGAATTGTTCAGGATTGGTTCTCAACTCTTTATCCAGCATATCTACAGTAACGTATCTATAGTCTTCAACTTCTGAAGGCTCCGGAGTCGGCTTACCATCGGCAATGCCTGCAAACACATGGTCGAACTCATGCTCTATCAGATCATTGTTCATTTTCTCTTCATAGATAAAAGTAAAAGCCCTGTGCAGCGGACACGACAACCCCATCTCTTCTTTTAATCGCCTTACAGCAGCTTGCTTCACTGTTTCGCCATGGCGGGGATGAGTGCAGCATGTGTTGGTCCATAAACCGGGGCTGTGGTATTTACCTTTCGCCCTCTTTTGCAACAGCAGTTCTTTCTTAGCATTGAAAATAAAGACCGACACCGCTCTGTGCAACTTGCCTTCGCGATGTGCCAGCATCTTCTCCATTGTTCCTATTTCATTGTCCTGGTCATCTACCAGTATCACCTGTTCTATATCCTGCAGTTCGCTCATAACCTATAATAAACTTAAAGAGTGCCTTAAATATGAAGCGACCAGCAACCGCATTTTTTTACGGTTTGAGATGCGTACCCGCTCCATTAATATCCGGGCCGAAGGTATAGCACTTATTTTATTGAACAACGTTCTATAATAAACATAGGCTACATAAATACCAAAACGCGACTCAGTGGGCAGCGCCTTTATCCCTTCAAAAGCGATCTGGAAGTCGTTATGTATCTCCTGTTCTATTTCCTTCTTTTCTCTTTCAGAGAATGCTGCAAAATTTACTCCCGGAAAATATACCCTACCCAATTGCTCATAATCTGCTTTCACATCACGCAGGAAATTCACTTTCTGAAAAGCAGCGCCGAGTTTCATTGCAGATGGTTTCAACCTCTGGTAAAGCGCATCATCATTATTGGTAAATACACGAAGACACATAAGCCCAACCACCTCAGCCGAGCCAAGAATATATGTTTCATAGGTTGCCCTGTCGTGAGCTGTTTCGTAAAGGTCTGTTTCCATACTCTTCAAAAAACACTCAATGAGTTCGCGCTCTATACTATAAGCATGTACCACCTGCTGAAAGCTGTTGAGTATTGGATTAAGGCTGATCTTACGATCTATAGCTTTCCAGGTATCCTGCTTAAACTCTTCAAATAGTTCCTTTTTATTGTAATCGTGAAAAGTGTCAACTATCTCGTCAGCAAAACGAACAAAACCATAGATCGAATAAATAGGCGCACGCAGCGGCTTTTTAAGGCAGTAGATACCTATAGAAAAACTGCTGCTGTAAGATGTGGTAGTTAGCTTGCTACATGCCAATGATACGCTATCGAACAATTGCTTCATGAGGTAATGGATTTAAGATGTTTAATTAATTGCTCAGCCGCCAGCTGACCTGAGATAAGTGATGGCGGAACTCCCGGCCCCGGCACAGTAAGCTGGCCGGCATAAAACAGGTTTTTCACTTTCTTATTCCTCAACGTAGGTTTCAGCACTGCTGTCTGCCTGAGGGTATTGGCAAGCCCGTAGGCATTGCCCTTATAAGCGTTATAATCACTTACGAAATCGTTGATACAATAGTTTTTCTTGTATACAATATGTGGCACAATGCTATCTCCGGTTAGATGCTCCAAGCGATCCATAATGATCTTAAAGTATTGCTCTCTCAATTCCTCTGTATCCTCTAATCCGGGTGCGATCGGCATCAGGATAAATAGATTTTCCATGCCGGCCGGCGCTACCGAATCATCTGTTTTAGATGGGCAACACACATAAAACAAAGGCTTTGAAGGCCATTGCGGATGGTCGTATATTTCTTGTGCATGGTCATCAAGTGATGTATCAAAAAAGAGATTGTGATGAATGAGTTTCTTTATCTTTTTATTGACACCGAGGTAAAAAATGAGACTCGATGGTGCAAACGTTTTCTTGTCCCAGTAATCCTCATCGTAGTTTCTAAACTCCTGTTCCAGCAGTTTCTGCTCTATGTGATGGTAATCTCCGGAAGCGATAATGGCATCAGTAGCTTCTACTCCGTTTGTCATACTTAAACTTCCGGCCTGTTTACCTTCAATATTGATCTTCTGTATCGCACTGTTGGTTTTAAACTTCACACCCAATTCTTCTGCAAGCTTCTGCATAGCATTAATGATCTCTACCATGCCTCCCATAGGATAAAATGTACCCATTGACAGAGCAGCGTAATTCATCATACTGTACAGTGCAGGAATATCTTGCGCCATAGCTCCCAGAAACAACACAGGAAACTCCATTAGTGCTACAAGTCGCGGATCTTTAAAATAGCTGCGCACATGAGATCGCATAGACTTGAACATCTGCAATCGTGCAGCACCGGTGATCACTTCCATACTGGCAAATTCAAGCCACGAAAACGATGGTTTGTATACCATCTTCTTCATACCCACATCATACTTGTACTTGGCTTCTTCGAGAAATTTATTGAGATTGGGTGTACTACCTGGTTCTATCAGCTCAAACTCTGCACACAACTCATTGTAATTGGCTGGGATCTTCAGCACTTCATTTTGACCAAATATCATCTGAAAGCCAGGATCTAGCTGAACAAGGTTGTAATAGTCGGAAGGCTTTTTGCCAAATTCGCTAAAGAACTGCTCAAATATATCAGGCATCCAATACCAGCTTGGACCCATATCAAAGGTAAAACCCTCGGTAGAAAACGCCCTGGCACGGCCACCAATTGTATCGTTTTTTTCGAAAACGGTTACATCATGCCCTGCCTTAGCCATAAAGCATGCTGCAGATAATCCGGCAAAACCACTCCCTATTATAGATACTTTGGACAACTGTTTAATTTTCGTGTAAAAATATTAAACAATGTTACAACAAAATCATTCCATAACAAGAAAAATTTATAAAATATCCAGAAGTTCATCTACATTTTTAAGATAAGTAACATTATCAGTGGTAATGTTAATAGCACCAAGTAATGTTCCATCACCGCTGATAAGGATTTTGCGATCCGGATAGTTAGATCCCAGATGCATGATCTCTGCAGCAATTTCCTCAACCGGCTTTGGTGTTATAAAGAATGTAAAGATGTACTGTGGCTTAGCAGAACCAATTGCTACATCTATATCTTCATATGGCACACTTTGACCAAGGTAAACTGTAGCATTGCCTTTGGAACGTAAGATATAATTAGCAAACAGCAAACCAACCTCATGCCACTCATTGGGTGGTAGGAACAGCATGTATTTCGCCGCATCTGGAGCCGCGGGTGGTAACGTATCGGTAGCGGTGATGATCTTGTTTCTGATAATACAAGTGGCAAAATGCTCCTGTATAGGCACAGCCTTATCGGTGCGCCACAGCAGCCCTGCCTTGCGCAGGAAAGGGTAAAACACATTGATCATCCCTTCAAAGAATCCCAACTCGGCAGTTGCAGCAGCAAACACCTTAGTAAACTCCTGTTCATTAAAGCCAACCATGGCAGTGGTCAGATCATGTATATAGGCTGCGCATATTGTACTACCGGAAGGGAACTTATGCAACTGGTCTAACTGATCCACCAGTTCTTCATCGCTCATAGCTGCAAGATGCGAGATCTTGTGACCATGCTCCAGCAACGTGGAAACATTCATCAGCTTCAGCAACTGAGTGTCACTATAAAAGCGCCTGTTAGTGGTAGACCGCGACGGAGATATCAAATTGTACCGCTTCTCCCATATGCGAATGGTGTGCGCTTTTACTCCCGTAAGACGTTCCAGGTCGTTGATGCGATACTGTGTCAATATTTTTAATGTATTTTCAACAAATCTAATCTAAATTTTAAACAAAATAATAGTTGAGGACTAATTTTCACTAATTCAAGTAGTTGCAAAGGAAAGAGTTCGACAAATAAGTAGCGTGTTTCTGATGATATTCAGATTGAAGAGACAAAAAAAGGAGTTGATTTTCATCAACTCCTTTCAGCAAATATCATTCAAAAAATATTAGTTCTCTTCGTGGAAACGTGGCTTAGTGCGGAAGCGGTAAGACATACCGAAGTTAAACAAACCCTTGTAACCAATACCTGTTTCCAGGAAACCACCCAACTTACGGCCAATACGGATACCGAATGGTGATACATGACCTGTAAGTTTAGCACCAGACTCGTCCAGATGGCGGGAATAGATGTTTTTATACACAATGAAGTCTTCAAAAACAGTAAGACCAACCGATGCAGCACCATACATTTTAACCCTGATACGGGCATCCTTGTTGTCGTAATATGTGTAAGTTGCCTCAGGTGCAAAAGTTAAGAAACTACCCCAGTTATTGAGGTTTTCATAGCCAAACACCATACCAAGGGTAACTTTCTTAGTCAGATAGTACTTGTAACTGAACATGCCTACACCAGATGAAACATTATATGGCTGGCCGTTATAAAGAGAGTACATACTATATAGACCGTACGCAGCAGAGATCTCGCTCTTACCCTTTTGCGCAAATGTGGTACGCGGGACTAATGAGATCATAGTAAGTGCCAGACAGAAAATGTAGATCTTCCTTTGCATCATTATAATTTGTTTATTAGTTAGTGTGAATGTGAGTACGTTAATAATCGCTAAAGATATAGCAAACTTTTAGTACTCCAAAGTCTTAGTACAAAGAAAATAAAAAAATGAATTGCACGTTATATGAGGCAGGCATTAATATCTGTCACCAAAACAACAGTTATGTTTAAATAAAATCTGTAAAAAATCGGTTCCCAATACTGTTTTTTTATAAAAACGGCACAACCTTTGCTCATGGTTTTGAAACACAAACCCTCAACCCCCTAAGTGATGAAGATATCAGCTTTCATAATCACCTATAACGAAGAACAGAACATAGCAAGGTGTATCAACTCCCTACTACCTATAGTGGAAGAAATAATAGTTGTAGACAGCTACTCTAAAGATAAGACCGTACAAATTGCTGAAAGTTTAGGCGCCAAAATATTTTATCATCAGTTTTCAGGATTTGGCGAGCAAAAAGCATTTGCCATAGAGCAAACCACCAACGACTGGATATTGTCTATCGATGCGGACGAAGTCGTTTCTTCTGAACTACAGGATAGTATAAGGGAGGTAAAAGAATACAATACCCATGATGGCTACAGTTTTAGTATTCTCACCAACTACTGTGGCAAATGGATCAGGCACTGCGGTTGGTACCCTCAGCCTAAATTACGCCTGCTCAATAAACAGAAGGGGCACATTAATAAGAAGCTGGTGCACGAAGGCTTCGTAATGAATGACAAAAACGAACCTATCTCCATTCTTAAAGGCGACCTGCTGCACCATAGTTATAACACCATTTCCGATCACAGCCGCAAGATCCAGTTGTATACTGAAATGTCTGCGAAGAACTCAGTTGCACTGGGCAGAACAGTATCGCTCTTAAAAGTAATAGTGGCACCGCGTTGGGTTTTCATTTATCACTACATCATACGTCTCGGCTTCCTGGATGGCTATTGGGGGTACATACTATGCAAGAACATCTCTTACGAGTCGTTTATCAAATACACCAAAATAAGACTGTATTCGCGGGCTATGAGAAAAACCCTGAGTGTAGGATAAAGCTTAGTTAGCTATATTTGGCGCATGAACTGGAGTTGGCTGCTACCCGAAATAGATGGTATACCCGTATTAATGTATCACAGGGTATGGCCGGGGCAAAGCGATGACTTGACCATCACCCCCGAAAAACTGCGGGAACAATGGACCTACTTGCAACAAGAGGGCTACTCTACTCTATCCCTACCCCAATACCTGGACATTGCTAACGGCAAAACAGAACACTACCCAAAGAAATCGCTGCTCATTACTTTTGATGACGGCTATCTTAACAACCTTACCTATGCCTATCCGCTACTAAAGGAAATGGACTGGAAGGCAACATTTTTCATTATTGTCAATGCTATCGACGGCTCCGCAAAAAAAGAGGAACCGGGCGTGAATGAAAAAATGGGTTTAAAAGACCTAAAGAAACTAGACACAAACGTTGTACAACTGGGGCTGCATGGTTACCACCACGAGCATTTTGACCAACTGAACCTTGATGATATAAAAACGGTAATGCGCACCTCATCAGCCATTATGGACGAGAGCGGTCTGCACCATTACGATGTGTTGGCATACCCCTATGGTGCCAGACCCAAAAAACTACGTGTACTGGCAGAACTAAAATTGTGGATGCAGGAACACGGCATACAGGCGGCCTTCAGAATAGGTAACCAGGTAAGTAAAATACCATCTCCCGATATCTACGAGATCAAACGTATTGACATTACCGGCACAGATACGTTGGAAGAGTTTAAGATAAAGTTGAAAAAGGGCAAGTTGAAGCCGTTTTAATGGATACTCTTCCGATACTATTATAGGTTTGAATCCAAGTCGAACTACTTTTATTTTTCCTGGTATCTATCCTCTTAAATGGCTTCTTTGTATATTTACACAGCGTTATACGATTTTATCTATGGCTTCCACACTGAACAAAAAAACCATTCTCCAAACCATTGCAACTCATAAGAAGCAATTGGTAAACTATGGCGTTATTAAGATTGGACTGTTCGGGTCGTTTGCCAGCAATGAAGCCAATGAGAATAGCGACGTAGACATTTTGGTGGATATTGTAAAGGAAAAAAAGACCTTTCAAAACTTCATGACGCTCAACTATTACCTCGAAGATCTCTTCGGTCGTAAGGTAGATCTCATCACATTGCAATCACTCAGCCCTTATATTGGTCCAC
>CANBQQ010000100.1 GCA_947371715.1 Flavipsychrobacter stenotrophus | reverse complement strand
ACAAATGGGCTCAAATAATATCCTTATTTGTTTACCTTTGCCCCGCTTATGTCTGCACTTAAATTTCATACTTTAAAGGTTACTAACGTCCGCCCGGAGACCGCTGATTGTATTTCTGTATCGTTGCAGGTACCGGAAGACAAATCCGAACTGTTTCGATTCATTCCGGGTCAGTATCTTACTTTCCGCACTACACTCGATGGCGCTGAGCTTCGCCGCTCCTACTCCATCTGTTCCAGTCCTAAGGATGGTGAACTGAGAGTGGCTATCAAGAAGGTAGAGCAAGGCAAATTTTCTACCTATGCGCATGGATCGCTGAAGGCAGGAGATATGCTGGAAGTAATGCCACCAATGGGTAAGTTCACACCAAAACCATCGGAAGGGAAAGCTAAGTCTTACCTGGCATTTGCAGCTGGTAGCGGTATAACGCCTATCATGAGTATCATGAAGACGGTACTGGAAGATGAGCCCAACAGCACATTCACCCTGGTATATGGCAACCGCTCTAAGAACTCCATCATCTTTCGCGAGGCTATTGAAGCGCTGAAGAACACGTACATGCAGCGTATGCGCCTGTACTACGTACTCAGCCGCGAGTATATGGATATTCCATTGTTCAGCGGACGTATCAATGCTACCAAGGCACGTGAATTCTGCTCTTCACTTATAGACCTGGGTACTATAGATGAGGCATTTCTTTGCGGTCCGGAAGACATGATCTTATCACTGAAAAGTGAGTTGGCAGATATGGGCATGCCCGTAGAAAAAATACACCTTGAGTTATTCACTTCTCCTGATCAGCCGAAGGCAACACATGAAAAATGGGCCAAGGAACATAGCGAGGATAAAGGCCCGATGAGTAAAGTATCTATTACGCTGGATGGTACTACCACTATTATGGATGTGCCTTTCAACAATGAGAGCATATTAGATGCCGCACTACGCAATGGCCTCGACCTGCCTTATGCCTGCAAGGGTGGTGTATGCTGCACCTGCCGCGCCAAGGTAATGGAAGGTGAAGTGGAGATGGAGGTAAACTATGCACTGGAGCACTACGAAGTAGAACAGGGCTTTGTACTTACCTGCCAGTCTCACCCCCGCACTGAGACCGTGGTTATTGACTTCGACCAGAGATAATTTGAATTACAGATTTCGCAAACGATAAATGAGAATAAAAAAACGTGGCACCATAGGTAGCCACGTTTTTTTTAATAGTATAAATCTAATGAGTGCAAGTAGATTGGAATCGCATTACCGCATTCCATCACATTGCCGCATTAAACAGCCTTCGCCGCTTCCGCCAGTATCTTTTCCCACTTCCATGATGTATCCATCATGGCATCAAGGTCATATTTAGTTTCCCAGCCCAGCAGCTTGCATGCTTTATTGTTGTTGGCGTATACTTCTACCACATCGCCATCTCTACGCGGACCTACCGTATAGTTAAGCTTCATGCCGGATACTTTTTCAAATGCCTTGATGAGTTCCAATACCGATACTCCATTACCTGTACCCAGATTGAAGATCTCGCAGTTACTCTTGTTGCGGTCGTCCATAATGTACTGCAGTGCACGTGTGTGTGCATTGGCAATATCACATACGTGAATGTAGTCGCGCACACATGAGCCATCTTTGGTGTCATAGTCGCCCCCGTTTACTGTCATTGATTCGCGCTTGCCTATAGCTGTTTGTGTGATCACCGGAACAACGTTTTCCGGCTTCTCCATAAACTCACCAATAAGGCCGCTTGGGTGTGCCCCTGCCGGATTAAAGTAACGCAGCAGTATGGTATTGAAGTGCTTATTTACATTGGTAAAATCTTCGCATATAGCCTCACCCACCTGCTTGGTGCGCGCATATGGCGACTCTGCCGGTGCAAAAGGAACTTCTTCAACTACAGGCAACTGGTTGGTATTACCATATACCGAGCAAGATGAGGAGAACACAAAATTGGTTACATCAAACTCTTCGGCACACTGCAACAGGTTGATGAGTGAATTGAAATTATTCTTGAAGTACATCAGCGGGTCTGCTACCGACTCCGGCACGCTCTTGTAGGCCGCAAAGTGAATAACACCGGCAATATCCGGGTTCTCCAGGAAGATAGCCTCAGTATCATCTATGTTACAAAGATCTACCTTGTAATTCTTAATTGGCTTGCCCACTATCTTTTCAATACCTGCCAGCATCTTTGCCGATCCGCGCGACATATTATCCGCAGATATTACCTCGAAACCATTTTGTATGAGGTCAACTATTGTGTGCCCGCCTATATAGCCGCAACCGCCTGTAACCAATATCTTCTTACCCATTGTAGTAGTAGTTTGTGTATTGCAAATATAGGGTTATGCAAAATTCAAAAGCCAAATCCTCAGCATGACGCATTAAAAAGATGATGTAGTGTTAATAACGGAATGATCACGGAAAGTGTATGTGCACATTACACGGAATAACCCTTTTTATCTGCCCCGCCGCTTTGGAGACGCAATTATGCGTCTTTACCAAAGGCACTTTTTTGTATGTATCCGGCTGTTCATTATTTTCGTCTCCTACTCTTATCATCATGTCGCTTTTCAATAATAAATACAGAATCGAATCGGCCCGATCAAAATTATGGGATTATGGTAGCAATGCTATGTATTTTGTGACAATTAATGCACACAGCAAAATGCATTTCTTCGGCGAAATTGTCAATGATAAAATGGCATTATCTCCATTAGGGATTGTTGCAAACGAATATTTGCATGCCATACCTACACATCATTCATTTTCAGAAGTTGATGTACACACGGTAATGCCCAACCATATCCATGCAATAATCAAGATCAATAAACCTCATGCTAGCGCTGGCGTTGAGGAAGTTAATAAATTTGGTCCACAATCAGGCAAATTAGGCTCTATTATACGCGGCTATAAATCAGCGATAACCACATACGCAAACGAAATGCAAATACCCTTTAAATGGCAGGGACGGTTTCACGATCACATTTTTAGAGATGAAGAAGCCTATATTAAAATCTATAATTACATTATCAACAACCCAAAGAATTGGAAAGACGATAAATTTTATTGACTCATGGTGGAGAAAATGTTGATGTCGAACTGTGCCGTTTTTGTACAGTGGTAGAGACGCATTGTTGTTGTTGTTGTTGTTGTTGTTGTCGGTTTTTTACAGTGGTAGAGACGCATAATTGCGTCTCCACATAACACCTACATAACACCTACATTGCACCTACATTACACCTACATCAAATCCACATAACACCTAAATAGTACAACTTTGGGTTGTATCCACAGCGGGTCGTACTGTTGCCGGATGATTTACAATCCACAACACAAAAAAAGAGTCCAGCCACCGGCTGAACTCTTCAAAAATTATACAAATTATCTAATTACATCCTCTCAATAACCACAGCGCTTGCGCCACCGCCGCCATTGCAGATACCTGCTGCACCATACTTAGCGCCTTTCTGCTGCAATACGTTTACAAGCGTAGTGATGATACGTGCACCACTGCAACCCAATGGGTGACCGATAGACACTGCACCACCATTCACGTTAACCTGCTCTGGCTTAAGACCCATCTTCTGCATGTTCACGATACCTACAGTACTGAAGGCTTCGTTCAACTCATAATACTGAATGTCTTCCATCTTCAGACCAGCCTTAGCTACTGCCTTAGGCACTGCCAATGATGGGGTAGTAGTGAACCACTCAGGTGCCTGTTCAGCATCTGCATAACCTATTATTTTAGCCAATGGCTTAAGGCCAAGGGCTTCCATTTTTTCTTTGCTCATCAATACCAGAGCAGCTGCACCATCATTCATTGTGCTGCTGTTGGCTGCTGTAGCGGTACCTTCTTTACCAAAGGCGCCACGCAGACCGGGTATCTTGTCAAACTTTACATTGAATGGCTCTTCATCTTTGCTGAAGATGATCGGATCACCCTTCTTGTTAGGTATCTCTACAGGCACTATTTCATTTTCAAACAGGCCTGTGTTTACTGCATTCTGACTGCGCTTGTAGCTTTCTATTGCAAAAGCATCCTGGTCTTCGCGGCTTATGTTGCACTCCTTAGCGCACATGTCAGCAGCATTACCCATAGCATAGTTATGATACACATCTGTAAGACCATCCTTAGCCAGACCATCTATCATTGTAACATTACCATACTTGCTACCCCAGCGCATAGTATCGCTGTAGAAAGGAACATTGCTCATGCTCTCCATACCACCGGCAACAACTACATCATTATCGCCCAGCATGATGCTCTGTGCACCCTGCATAACGGCTTTCATACCGCTGGCGCAAACCTTATTTACAGTAGTACATGGTACATTGTCCGGAACACCCGCAAAGCGAGAAGCCTGGCGTGCAGGAGCCTGGCCCAGGTTGGCCTGCAACACACTACCCATGATCACTTCATTGACCTCAGATGGAGCTATACCGGCCTTATCTAAAGCGCCCTTGATAGCCAAAGCACCCAGCTTAGTTGCAGAAAAATCTTTCAACGAACCGCCCCAGCTACCCAGTGGTGTGCGCACGGCCGATACTATATATACTTCTTTCATAAGTTTTTTTTGAGTGCCGCAAAGGTAAGAAAAAGAATGGTTTTAGATAATATGCAATCTATTCTTGTCTTTGCGATGTGTTATTCAGATTCGCAGCAATTATTACCCAATGACAGTTTTTACTCATCCTCGTCCTCGTTTGTAACGAGGATGCACCGGCGTGGCGTTTGTAACGTCCGAATAGACTAATAATCAATTGTTACATTCACAAGTTGGCTCCTCGTCCTCGTTTGTAACGATGATGCACCGGCGTGGCGTTTGTAACGCCCGAATAGACTAATAGTCAATTGTTACATTCACAAGTTGGCTCCTCGTCCTCGTTTGTAACGATGATGCACCGGGTGGCGTTTGTAGCGTCCGAATAGACTAATAATCAATTGTTACATTCACAAGTTGGCTCCTCGTCCTCGTTTGTAACGATGATGCACCGGCGTGGCGTTTGTAACGCCCGAATAGACTAATAGTCAATTATTACATTCACAAGTTGGCTCCTCGTCCTCGTTTGTAACGAGGATGAACCGGCGTGGCGTTTGTAACGTCCGAATAGACTAATAATCAATTGTTACATTCACAAGTTGGCTCCTCGTCCTCGTTTGTAACGAGGATGCACTGGCGGGGCGTTTGTAACGCCCGAATAATCTAATACTCAACTGTCACATTAACAATGCCCTTGATGCCGGCATAATCCCCTGCACTGCTGAACAGATAATCTTCGGGCCGGGCAACGATCATTTGTTTTACAGGGTTCATGTGTACATAGTCAAGCCTCTGTCGGTACATTTCTGTATTTTCTAACATAACGGGATGATTACTATCCTGCCAAAGCTTGTAATTTTCGGCTCGGCCCGTACTATGCGCGGCGTGCTGAAATTTATGCAGCAACCATTCCTTGCGACTTTCTGTTCCTTCATCTATGGCGGTCACTAGCTTTTTAGAAGTGAATTTTTTGAAATCGCGCATCACATCCGACAGGCGAAATGGCGGTAGGGCTCGAACTATAAGGTGCAGATGGTTCGACATTAACACCCAGGCAAAGCACTCAAGCCCTTTCTCCTTATTGCAGTAATTAAGGGCATCTGTTATAATGTATTTATAGTCTGGTCGCGTAAACACATCGACCCAGTCTACCACGGTAAACGTAAGGAAGTGCACAGTGTGCTGGTCGGTTATATAGTATCTGTCCCCTGACATATTCCTAAAGATAATAAACGTGCGTTACAAACGCACCGTCATAGCATCCTCGTTAAAAACGAGGACGAGCGCTTCGATAGGTTAAGAAATGATTTCTGGAGGCAGATATCCCCCTTATCCTTCCATCCTGACCATCCTGATTCAGACAACACCCCTTAAAACTTCTCCCAGCTATGCAACGGATCAGGGCCGCGGGAGCAGCCATTGGCTTCGGGCAGTTTGGTGGTGGTAATAAGGATACCACATTTCTGGCATTGGTAATGAGTAGGACCGGCCGTAGCTATTTTGAACCAATGATGATTGGGGCCTTTTTTAGTATTGGTGCAACCTGCCGCATCGGGTGTATCTAAAGATTCTTTTACGGCATCACATTGATTACAATTGTACCAGTAACTGGTAACCGCTGTTTCCCCAATACTGGTTACAGTTTCGGTTACCTTTTCGGCCGATTTTGATATACCCCCTGCTATTTGTTTCCTCAGGATAAAGGCCAGCAGACCTGCCACCGCCACACTCAGCAGCACAATGATCATAGTATTGCTACCCTTGCTTTTGGCCGGTGCAGCTTCTTCAGCTTCGTCTTTCAGGTATTGGGTAGACACATATCCATCCGATCCGCTGAACGAAACCTTCCCCCACGTACCTTTTATGTCTGTCACCTCTATAGTTGTGCCGTCTTTAATGGTACCCAACATCTCATAGTTAGTACCCGCGCCGGATCTTACGTTCACATCCTGCGTGGTCACATAAGGTTTAGCATTAAGGTGCAGTGCACACAATAAAACAATAACAATAGCTAAAATTCTTGCCTTCATAAGTATTTATATATTTTGCTAACTACAAGGTTGAATACAAATATAATTGCCCCGGCGTAAATAATTACAGTGCATCTGCACTTTTCGTATATTTATTGTACTAATTACCACACTATGCTCAAGCATATCATTATGTTCCTCGTTATCCTACTATTGGCACTTGCTGCTTCAGCACAGCCTTATGGAGATACCGCACGGGCAAGGCAGTTGGCCATCATTCACCCGCCGCCAGTTAATTACTGTCGTATGCAGTTGGGTTATATAGATACCAATGATGCTGATATTACCCGCAGGCAATTTTTAGATAACATGCAGGTAGGGATGAGGTTAGTGGGCGACGACTTTCCTCCGGGAACTTTAGTAATAGAATATTATGTATCGTGGCAACAAAAAGGTGGAGATTATCATAATGGCATACAAGTGAAAAATAGCGCAAGCGTACCCCAATCAACTTTCCGTAGTAACCATTTTGATAACGTAAAGGCCGGCGACAAGATATTTATTGAGGGCATACGCGTGAAGCAGCCCGACGGAAAGATCAGAACCATGAACAGCGTTATTTTGACCATCATCTAAATTAATCACCGGGCATCAAGAAAATCCTTTGATCCTTTAAAAATCCTGGTTCAGACAATTTATGCACAAGCACATCATTATTCTTACCACATTCCTCCTGCTGACACTTGGTGCAGCGGCACAACCCTATGGCGACACTGTCAGGGCAAAACTAGCTAGTCATCACCCCGAAATGAGTAGACCCGGCTGGCGGGTGCAACTGGGGTATATAGATACGCTGGTAGCTACCCGGCAACAGTTTTTAGACAATATGGAGGTAGGCCTGAGGCTTGCCGGAGATTATCCGCCCGGTGTGGAGATAACCGAATACACTATTTCATGGCTGCAAAAAGGCGGCGACTATCACACCGGTATACAGGTAAAAAAGGGTGGCCGCGTGCCAATAAGCGTTTTTAAAGGTAATCATGTTGATGATGTAAAGGCCGGCGACAGGGTATTTATAGAGGGCATAAAGGCAAAGGTCAATGGCCTCGATCGTGCGCTTAATACTGTAGTGCTGCGTATTATTTAAGTGTCTGAACCATGATTCAAAAGATTAAAGGAAACACAGGATGTCCGATGAGGTAATGCTAAAAAAAAGTTGCATGTTTTATATGATGTATTTCGATTTGAAATTAAATTTGAATACACAGGTCATCAAGAAAATCCTTTGATCCATTAAAAATCCTGGTTCAGACAATGCAGCATGAAGAGATTACCAAAACGATCATCGGTTGCGCTATGAAAGTCCATAGTGCTTTAGGAAATGGCTTTCAGGAAGTGATCTATCAGAGAGCACTTGAAATGGAAATGAGACACGCAAAACTGGAATTTGCCAGAGAGCTGGAAATGCCTATTTATTACCGTGATCAGGAAATAGGAACGAGAAGAGTCGATTTTTTTGTGGAGAATACAATTATGGTAGAGTTAAAGGCTATTATCCAAATTGAAAAGGTTCACCTTGCTCAAGCCATAAACTATCTGGAAGCATATAAAATGCAGATTGGTCTGTTGATTAACTTTGGCGCTGAGAGTCTCGACTACAGGCGAGTACACAACAACAAATTATTAAAATAGCGCACTTAATTACAGCAGGTAGCATCAAGAAAATCCTTTAATCCTTTAAATCCTGGTTCAGACTATTTTGGTAGCCGTAAACTCGACTACAGGCGAGTACACAACAACAAATTACTAAAATAGCTCACCTAATTACATGCGGTCAATCAAGAAAATCCTTTAATCCTATAAATCCTGGTTCAGACAAATGAATAAAGCATCAAAAAACATATCCACACAAAATAACCTACCTCAAACCCTTTCCCACAGCGCATTTCAGCAGATTTTTTCGCAAATTTTGTGGATATGTTTATTTTAAAAATCCATCTCTGCATATTAATTTGCACCCTATTCAGTACATATTACTGAATGCTCTTTGACAGATGAACCCTTATCTCACACCAGCCCACGAATACATCGTAGGGGCTGAACATCGTCAGTCCTGCAAACAAACTAAAAAAATAGTTTGGCGAAACTACTGCGGAAAACTGCAGAAAAACTGCGGAAAACTGCGGAAAACTGCGGAAACTGGTGGTTTTCGAAATACTCCGAAACCCCTGCCCAATAAAGCATATACAGGAAACGCACCAAAAAAAACTGCCGGAAACACAAAAAAACCGCCACTGGCGAAAACAACATTACACCAGTCCCATGCCCGATTTAGAATTTCATTTCCATCGGACATCAGGAAAATCTTTCAATCCTTTAAAAATCATGGTTCAGACAATGCCCTACACTAATCGGGCACGATCGGGCATGACCAAAAACCACAACCATATGAAAAGCAATACATTACACCTATCCCATGCCCGATT
>CANBQQ010000099.1 GCA_947371715.1 Flavipsychrobacter stenotrophus | reverse complement strand
AACAGTGTAAATAGTTGTTTCACGGTTTTTAGAATTGGAGAGTATAAAGATAAGTGATCGATACATGTCCCGAAATTTGTTAGCCATCATATCTGTAACAAGAAACAAAAAAGTGCGATCCAATCCCACATTTAATGTAGACTGAATCGCACTTTATATTACTACAGGTGTTTTAAATTAAATAGAAGCTGAACGGTTGTAGTGTTGCCTGGCAAAGCGTGTAGCCTCGTCTTTACTTAACGTATCGGTTACTTTTATCTCCTCGCTGCTGTTTTTAAGGCTCTTATTGTCCTGTATCTCTTTCTGCAATTCAAATTTTGAAGACGAAGGACCAAATATGAGTATGTTGTTGGGGTGCACTATTTTATCTATTATCCCCTTGCAGAATTTCTTAAGGAACTCATTTTCCCGGTTCTGAATATGCAACTGACGGCTCTGATCACTGCTGCCCTCTATATCGCTGGCTTTAAATTGCTCCGTATCTTCTTCCAGCAATGCTTCCTGCACACCATGCGCCATAGAAATTATAAATGCATTCTTATGATCCATATAGATCCCGTAATCGACCAAATTGTTATCTGTTGTCATGTTTATGTTTATCGGCTCGCTGAAAATCAGGTAAGCCATGTTTGAAATTGCAGTATAAAATATAATCTATAACATACAGACTATTAATAAATATGGTCTAATAACCGTGCCGTGGAATATGAGGGTCGGAATGGCGATGCGATTATATATATTATTCATAAGTGTTTTCCCTTAAGATACCCTCATTTTGTCCTATTTCTTCATTTATGCCGAAAATCATTCATCTTAAATACCACTTTACCAGTTAAAGTATTATTTTTGCAGCCTGTTTTATACTCTTAAAAAGAAAATTTATGCAGGAATTTGGTACTAAGAACCAATCGTTCAACTTATCTGAGTTGGGCCTTAATGTAGCCGTGGCGCATTGGAATCTCTCTCCGGAGGCATTAGTGAGTAAGACTTTAGAACTGGGTCAGGGCGAACTTAACGATACTGGTGCACTGTGCGTGAGCACAGGTAAGTTTACCGGCCGTTCTCCTAAAGACAAGTTTACTGTGAAGGATGCGATCACGCAGGACAGCGTGGATTGGGGTGATGTAAACATTCCTTTCTCTCCTGAAGCTTTCGACAAATTGTACGATAAGGTAGCTGCCTACATGGGTGGCAAGGAAGTATGGGTACGCGATGCTTACGCATGTGCTGATCCTGCTTACAGGTTGAATATCCGCGTGGTGAACGAAACTCCATGGGCTAACCTGTTCTGCAACGACCTGTTCCTGCGTCCTACAGCTGACGAAATAGCTACTCAGAATCACGACTGGCTGATACTTCAGGCGCCCGGTTTCCAGGCAGATCCTGCTGTAGACGGCACTCGCCAGGGCAACTTCACTATCGTTAACTTTACTCGTAAGGTTATCCTTATCGGCGGTAGCGGTTATACCGGCGAAATGAAGAAGGGTATCTTTGGTGTACTGAACTTTGTATTGCCACATGATCATAAGGTATTGTCTATGCACTGCTCTGCCAACGAAGGCAAAGATGGTGATGTAGCATTGTTCTTTGGTCTGAGCGGTACAGGTAAAACTACCCTCAGCGCCGATGCAAGCCGCTCACTGATAGGTGATGACGAGCATGGATGGGCTGATAACAGCGTATTTAACTTCGAAGGTGGCTGCTATGCAAAATGTATAGACCTGAGCGCTGAGAAAGAGCCGGAAATTTTCGGAGCTATCAAGCCGGGTGCGTTGCTGGAGAACATCAAGTTCCACGCAGGTACAAAAACTGTTGATTATGCAGATGGCAGCATCACAGAAAACACCCGTGCAGCTTATCCGATCGACTTTATTCCTAATGCAAAGGAGCCTTCTTATGGCGGACAGCCTAAGAATGTATTCTTCCTTACTTGTGATGCATTTGGTATCCTGCCTCCTATCAGCAAGCTGACCAAGGCACAGGCTATGTACCACTTCATCAGCGGTTATACTGCTAAGGTGGCAGGTACAGAAGTAGGTGTTACTGAACCTCAGACTACTTTCTCTGCTTGTTTCGGTCGCGTATTCCTGCCTTTACACCCTGCTAAGTATGCAGAATTGTTGGGTAAGAAGCTTGACGATGACAAGAATGTGAACGTTTGGCTGATCAACACAGGTTGGAGCGGTGGCGCATATGGCACAGGTAGCCGTATGAAGTTGAGCTACACCCGTTCTATGATCAACGCAGCAATGCGTGGCGATCTGAACAATGTTGAGTACACTGCACACCCTGTTTTCGGCGTGTTGATGCCAACTTCAGTTCCTAACGTACCATCAGAAATACTGGTTCCACGTAATACATGGGCTGATAAGGAAGCTTACGATAAGAAAGCTAACGAACTGGCCGGCTTGTTCGTTAAGAACTTCGAAAAGTATGCTGAGAAATCAAGCGAAGAGATCCGTTCTGCTGCACCAAAGGTAATGATAGGAGCTTAATAATAGCTAATAACAATAAATTAATATATGCAACCGCTCCATCTGGGGCGGTTGTTGTTTTTGGTATTACCATCATAGTAAGGACTGATCTTGCTAACTTCTTCGGTACTGCTAGTGGACGTGTCTTTTATTCTTTAAAAAAATTAATATCTGCAACAAACCTTTTGCCTGTAGAAGTATGTCTACACATGGGGGAATCTGTCCTGTATGTAAAAGTCATTCGTAATACTGTATAATATAAGGTTTTTTGGGGTATTTTGGATAAGGTTTTCTATCTTGCGCCTCAATTTCAAAATATAATAAAAGCTACGAATGTCTAAAAGCAGGGCCTTTAAACTCGAGATAATTAAGTTCAGTAAAGATTTTTTGTTGGCTACCCGTTTGTTGCAGGTATTTGCTCCCTTAAACAAACTGTTCTTTTTCCTGTACAATTTTAACCAGCTCACATCGTGGGTACATAAGAATAAGAAGGAAAAGTATCTGATGAACGATTTTTACCGTTCTAAAAGGAATTATGACGACAGGTTGAAGAGTTTTGAGGCCATAGCTAAACATTATAGTATGGAAGAGGCTCCGATAGCTTACCTGGAGTTCGGGGTAGCGGCAGGATATTCTTTCAGGTGGTGGATGGCGCAATGCAAAAATGCCAATGCCGGATTTTATGGTTTTGACACTTTTGAGGGACTTCCGGAGAAGTGGGGCATGTTTGCCAAGGGAGATATGAGCTACGGAATACCTGTTTTAGAAGATAAACGTGCTCATTTTTATAAGGGATTTTTCCAGGATACGCTCAATAATTTCCTTTTTGCTGAAGGAAACGGATTACGTGGAAGAAGGAAGATCATTCATCTGGATGCTGACTTGTTCAGTGCTACAATATTTGCGTTGAGCCAGTTGTATCCTTACCTTGAAAAAGGGGATATTATTATGTTTGATGAGTTTAGTGTATATGACCATGAGTTCATGGCGTTTAAGATTTTCACCGAGAGTTTCTACATGAATCTGAAACCAATTTCGGCGCAAAATAATTTTTATCATGCGGCTTTTGAAGTCGTTTAATATATTATGTATATTTACCTGAAAAATACCATAGTTCCCTATGAAGAAACTGTTATTTTTATTTCTCGTTGTCATACTAGGTTCAGTACAAGCCAGCCTTGCACAAAGTCCCATGTGGGCTTTCAAGATTGGTAGTACTACCAATGATGTTAGTTATACCACCAAAGTTGCACCTAATGGTAATGTCGTTATTGCCGGTAAGTTCACCGGTACCATGGACCTTGACCCTAATGCAGCTGTTGTTAATGTTACCAGCAATGGCCAGGAAGACATTTTTGTGGCTTGCTATGCATCTACAGGATTGTTCTTATGGGGCGGCAGTATTGGCGGCGGTGATTATGACGCGGCTAAGAAATTGACCATAGATGCTGCCAATAATGTGATCATTTGCGGCTATTACCGTGGTGCCGGTGTCGATTTTGATCCTGGCGCGGGAACATTTACTTTGTCAGATGCTGGTTTAACAGGTTCAGGATCAATCAATTACGATGGAGAAGGGTTTGTTGCCAAGTTTTCGTCTACCGGTGTCTTTCAGTGGGCCAAAAGCCTTGGTGCGGAAACTGTATATGACTGTACCTTTAATGTTACTACAGATCCTCAGTTAAACGTATATGCCTGCGGCTTTTTTACAGGTACTATGACCGTTTCTCCAACCATTACCTGGAATAGCACAACTACTGGTAAATGTTATATCATCAAGTACAATCCTACAGGTAATGTAATATGGGGTGATGTATTTGGTTTGCCTGGCTATGCCTCTGACGACTGTGTGCCATTGAGCCTTGAAGTAAGGAACAATAAGCTTTACAATAGCGGTGTATTACAGGGAACAGCAGACTTAGATCCGGGAGTTGGAGTAGCTAATTTTACAGCAGTGGGCCTGTACGATGCCTACCTTGCAAAATTTGATACCGCTGGTAATTATATCAATGCCGTAGCAATATCTGGCACCGGTGGACTGGAGCAAGGTAACAACCTTGTCACTGGCCCCCTTGGTAGTTTATTTGTTAGCGGCTACACAAATAGTCCCTCTCTTACCTTTAACAGTGCTACCGGACCAAGTGGTAATGTAGTTAACCCTACCGGTGGTGGGACCAACGACTTCTTCATTGCCCGTTATGACACCAACCTCAATTACGTTTGGGGACAGATAACCGGTGGCACCGGTGCAGAAGCTTGTAACGATATAGGCGTCAGCAATAACTACCTGTATGCTACGGGTTCCTTTAATGGTACTGTAGACTTTAATCCTGCTGCTGCTACATTTAATCTTACCAGCGCAGGCGGCAATGACATCTTTGTGTCCAAGTATGACCTTAATGACAATTTTGTATGTGCCTTTAAAGTAGGTGGAAGCGCAGGAGATGAAGGGAATGGTTTGGCATTCAATGTAACTGGGGACATGTACCTTACCGGTGCATTTAGCGGTCTTACCGTTGATTTCGATCCGGGGGCATCATTATATACTCAGACCAGTAATGGCGGTTCCGACGTATTTCTTGTTAAGTATGGATACACTGACCTGACGGTTTCAGGATTTATTTCGGGAGATACTATTTGCCCGGGAGAAAATGGATATATCACCCTTCATATTGGCACGGGCCCGGCAGGTCCATACTCTGTAACACTAAGTGATGGTACAACTGCAACTACTTATACCGGCGTAATGCCCAATGTGCCATTTGCGGTAACTCCGGCACCTGTTGTTAATACTACCTACTCAGTGTACGCAATATCATACACGGGCTCTAATATTTGCTTGCCATTGTTGGCTGCTTCGTTTGGCTCTACCCGCATACTTACTGCCGCCACAACTACTACTATAACGGCAACACCAACAAGTTGCAATACGGTAACCTTCATAGCGGGTACAGTAGACTCTTCATACACATGGTCATTTGGCGACGGTGGAACATCTACCAATAGTACCTCTGCTCACATATACGCTGATACCGGTACTTATACGGTCATTCTTAATGTTGCTGATACTACAGGCTGTTCTGCTGCTGATACACTATATTACACTTTGAACCCACCGCCGGTGGTTAACCTGGGTAATGATACCATATTCTGCGCCGGTAACACAGTTGTATTACAGTCATCAGTTACTTACCCGGCAGGTACTGTTTACACCTGGAGCACAGGAAGTGGTTCTTCATCTATTACTGTAGGAACAACGGGCACCTATTGGCTCAGGGTAACGAGAGATGCGTGTAGCAGAACTGATACCGTACATGTGATCGTCAATCCGTTACCCGTTGTCAATCTTGGAAATGATACTTCTTTCTGTGTGGGTCAAACGGTGACCTTTACTTCGCCACAACCTGCTGGTAATACCTATATATGGAGTGACGGAAGTACGGGAAGTTCATTGGGCATATCTGCATCAGGTACTTATTGGCTGAGAGTAAATGTGAGCACCGGATGTACTGCAATTGACTCTATTCATATTACTACTTCACCGGCACCATATGTAAACATGGGCCCAGATACCACAAGTTGTTTTGGCGGTGCTGTATTGCTGCAAGGTAATGGTACTTATGTAGCACCGGTTTACCAGTGGAATACCGGCGCAACTACACCATCTATCATTACAGCTGTAAATGGTATCTACTGGTTAGATATCACGGACGGTGGTTGCACTACGCGCGATTCAATTTCAGTGACCATCAGATTCGACACGTTACGCCTTGAAAACAGGGATACGGCTATCTGTAAAGGACAGGTGTTGCAGACGTTTGGTGGAGCTAACCCTGGTGCTACTGTACAGTGGGTACCTACCACAGGCATAGGTGCATCAACGTTCATCAATACTACTATTATTCCTGATACATCTGCAATGTACCACCTGGAAGTAAATCTGCCTGGTTGCCCTACGTTGTATGATTCCTTCTTCCTCGATGTGCAGCCGGTACCTCGTGTGTTTGGCGGCGGTTCAAGGGTCATCTGTGCACATGATACGGTACATCTGAAACCTACAGTTTTACCGGCCTGGTACAGCAACTATAGTTACGCATGGACACCGGTAACAGACCTGGATCAGAGTACTACCGCTTCTGTGGTATTCACAGCAGGGCCATCAACTACTTATACCGTTACGGTAACTACCCCTGCCGGATGTACGGGAGTTGACTCTATCAAAATACTGGTAAGGCCGGGCGACTTCGGTAGCATCATTGGTAACCAGAACATGTGTCCGGGCGATTCAGTATTACTGAATGCGGCAGGTGGCGTGTCGTTCCAGTGGTTCCCAACTATGAATATCAGTGATCCTACATCTCCAACGCCATGGGCTTATCCTGTAGCTGACGAAGATTACCATGTTATCGTTACAAGTGTTTATGGCTGTACCGATACCTTGGCTATGCATATAGGTGTTTATCCTGCGGCATTGATCACATTGTCAGATAGTGTTGTTCTGTATCCGGGTGAATCATATCAGCTGAGTGCGGTAGGTAATTGTACCAGCTTTAACTGGTTCCCTCCTGAGGGGTTAGATACGTTCAATATCTCTAATCCTGTAGCAACACCACCTTTCGATACAAGATATATTGTATTTGGTAGCACAGAAAACGGATGCCAGACATCAGATACGATCAGCATCTACCTGAGCAATGAGGCCATTATCGCTGTGCCAAATGCCTTTACTCCGGGTACGGGCGTGAATAACTATTTCCGCCCTATCAATAAGGGATTGTCAAGCCTCAATTATTTCCGTGTGTATGACAGATGGGGTGTTATGGTTTTTGAAACTACATCGTTAAATTCACCTGGATGGGATGGTAACTATAAGGCCATACCGCAGGGCTTCGGAGTGTACATGTACGATATACAGGGTGTATCTCTTACGGGACAGATCGTGAAACGACACGGTAATGTCACCTTGTTACGATGATAATTCAAGTGAACACACTTATTTTATAGAATAGATAATAGCTCACCTTCTACAAAGAAGGTGAGCTATTCTTTTAGCGGCTCATCCCGAACGGGTATCTTCAACCTTTAATTCTTAGTTAATTCTTGCAGGAATTGTTATCTTAGCATACTTGATAGAAACTTTATGAACAAATTTTATCTTCTTATCATTTGCTGTTGTTGTACATATGCGGCTACAGCTCAAAGCACGGTATATTCCGAAAGAGATTATGCCCGCAAACCGGTTTGGATAGAAATGATAAAGGACACTTCTGTCAATTTTTTTGAGGCTGAAAAGGCGTTTAAGACCTACTTCCGTAATCATGATAAACCGGAGGGTGAGCATGAGGATATTGGTGAACACGAGAAACGTGAAAAGAATCCATCAAAAAGGGAACGGCGCGAAATGCAGCGCGAGAACCATATGCGTATGGATGTGAAGCGATATGAGTACTGGCGGGACAGGATGTTGCCTTATGTGCAGCCCGACGGTCATATCCTTACCCCAGCTGAGCGGTTGAAAATATGGAAGGACAATAGTCGCAAGCCATAGGCTATTTTTTTGTTAGTAAACTGTGTTATGTCTTACCGGTATCCGCACTCAGATCGCTCATTCCGGCAATAAAAAATATTCAGATGAATTTACGTTGGTTATTCGTTTTGTTACTGTCTGTTGCATCAGGTACCGCAACAGCTCAGGCTGTAGGCACATGGTCTAATACGGGGCCTGTGCAATTTCCGGTAAATGTTAGTGGTCAGGTGCACGGTATGGGCCGCGTCAGTCAGCTCAAATTTCATGTGTCCAATCCCGCAAAAATGTATGCGGTAAGTGCATCGGGTGGTTTGTTTATCAGCAATGACACCGGAGTTTCCTGGACACCTACTCCGGGTACAGAGGTGCTGCCAACAACAGGCTGCTCTTCGGTATGTATCGATTATACTAACGACAATATCATGTACCTGTCTACCGGAGATCAGAATTATTACGGAGACTGGTATGGTATCTATAAGACAATTGACGGCGGTGTAACCTGGACGCCATCGAACGTGAACATAGGTAACCGAATGGCGGTGGAGATAATAATGGATCCGCTCAACCACAATACGCTGATCGCTGCTACTACAGACGGTATATGGCGCAGTACCAATGCCGGTGCCAGCTGGACCCAAACGTTTACAGGTAGTGCTTTCAAAAGTATGCAGCGCAGGCCGGGCAGTAATAATGTACTCTATGCATCAACCGGTACTAAGTTCTACCGCAGCACTAATATGGGGGCAACATGGACCAACATCACTGCCGGTGTGGTAATGCCTACCGGTAATGATGGTACGCGAATAGCAGTAACACCTGCCGATAGTAATCTTGTTTTTATTGGCACTACTGATGGTTATGGACAGATACTGAAATCGACCAATGGCGGTACTTCATTTACCAATATTTATAGCAGTACTACCCAGTGCCTGGTGTGTTATGATTCTACCGTCACTTCTGGCTCGCAAGGGTATTATAATTTCAATCTTACTGTTAATCCTGCTAATCCTTTAGAACTGCTACT
>CANBQQ010000098.1 GCA_947371715.1 Flavipsychrobacter stenotrophus | reverse complement strand
CACCATTGCATAAAGTGAGTTGTAAAGACCCATCGGTGCAATATATGGGGCGTATAAGCCATAACGATTCATCAGCCACCTTTTACTGGTCGGGGACATCTGCCACTATGCGTTTTACGGGGTCGACTATTGCAGTGGATATAAGAGATAAGAAAGGAAGTAATTACTATTACGGCATCATTGATGACAGTGTATACACTAAAATAAAAGCTGACACAATAAAGCAGTCTTACACAATTGCCGACCACTTGAAGAAGGGTGTCATGCACAAGGTGCAGCTCTTCAAGCTTACTGAAGAAAGCGCAGGTAAATCCTGGTTCTATGGGTTTGAAACGGATGGCAGCTCCATTTCACTACTGGATAAAACGAGAAAGAAAATAGAATTTTACGGCAACTCAATAACGGCAGGATATAGTGTTGATGATACAGTAAGAGACACCGGATTGCCGGAATATTTCAACAATTACTACACCTATGCTGCTATAACCGCAAGGCATTATGATGCCGAGTACTATAACATTAGTAAAAGCGGCGTAGGCCTTATGGTGAGTTGGTTTCCGGTAATTATGCCTGAGTTATATGACCGGCTTGATCCGCTGGATTCTATCCACAAATGGAACTTCCATTCTTATGTACCCGATGTAGTTGTGATAGACCTGTTTCAAAATGATTCATGGTTGGTTACCAAGCCCAATCACCCGCAATTTAAAAACCGCTTTGGCACTACCCCACCCGATAGCGGCTACATTATCAATGCGTATAAACAGTTCGTTACAACCATAAGAAACACTTACCCCGACGCATCTATTGTTTGTACGCTGGGTAGTATGGACGCCACAAAAGATGGTTCGCCATGGCCGGGATATGTAAGAGAGGCGGTGAGCCAACTGCACGATAGAAAAGTGTACCCTCACATCTTTGCGTATAAAAATGCGCCAGGTCATCCTAAGAGAAAGGACCAGCAAAAAATGGCTGAAAGCCTTATTGGGTTTATAGATGCGAATGTGCAATGGTAGGTTGGCAGATAGTCATCAGCAAATAGTCCCGAAGTATTTAAGATAATAATAGAACAATAATGACAATGAAGATAAGAGCTATAGTTACCGGTGCAACTGGTATGGTGGGTGAAGGAGTATTACATGAATGTCTGCAACATCCTGAAGTAGAAAGCGTGCTGATCATCAACCGCAGACCGTCGGGCATTACACATCTAAAACTGAAGGAGATAGTTCATAGTAACTTCTTTGATCTGACACCAATTGAAAATGAGCTTAAGGCGTACAATGCATGCTACTTTTGCCTGGGTGTATCGTCGGTAGGGATGAAGGAACCGGAATATACTAAGATGACCTATGACCTTACCCTAAATGTCGCCAGGACACTATCGAGACTAAACCCCGACATGACCTTTTGTTATGTATCGGGCTCGGGTACAGACAGTACAGAGAAAGGTGGAAGCATGTGGGCCCAGGTGAAAGGGAAGACAGAGAACGATCTGATGAAATTGCCCTTCAGGCAGGCGTTTATGTTCAGGCCCGGATATATGCATGCTACGCCTGGGTTAAAGAATATGCTACCTGCCTATAAGTATGTTTCATGGTTGTATCCGCTGTTCAAAGTCATACTGCCCAACTTTGTATCAACGCTTGCTGTTGTGGGCCGGGCTATGATCAATGTGACGTTGGAAGGATATGACATGAATATATTGGAGGTAAAGGATATCAATAAAGTGGGAGCGGCATAGCCGCCAAGTGTTCTCAAAACAAATACGTCCTGTGCGAATGCCGTGGTTCGGCGCGGCTCACCATGACATTCGGTGTGTTGTCATTGCACTCATAACCCTCATAATGAAGCAAAAAATAAGGTGCATAACAATAATTGCTATGCACCTTCTATGATCAAAGATCAACTTGAATAGTTAGGCCGCCTGGCTGTCTTCCGACTTGTCCCGCTTCTCTACGTTCTTGTTGATCTCCTCTACATGCTTCATAAATTTGGTAACGTCATCATCGGCATAGGTGCCATAGGCATCTACTACCATTCCCTTCACACCATCAGTTGTTTCCACAACGTATAGTATGCAATTGTCTGCAGGGTCTGACTGACCTTCGAACCTGTAAAAATCTACCACCCTTACATCTGCCGGTCCGTACTTCTTATCCTTTTGTACAGAGTAAAGACCTTCAGGTGAAATAGTGATGGTATCACTGTACCCGTTTTGTGTCCATTTATTAGTAACGCCTGTAAGCGTGTTCATAAATGGTATCTTAGTATTTATCGGTTGCTCGTTGCTGGTGTTCATAAAAGTGTCTTTTAATTACACTACCCTATGCAAAAATCAGCCATCATAAAATAAATATTACTTACACATGTAGTTAATTAGCAGACAACAAGTTAAATTCCATAACAAAGCCTTCACATTGAAAGAACAAGTACAAGTTGTAGAAATGACTCCCCACCGGTTGGTTGTTATTCACCAATTAACTTAATAAACATGAAAATTTGATACAATCGCGTTAAAAGCTATTGTAAACCCGCTAAACGGTTTATTTTTGTGGATATGGATAATACATCAGCAGTTTTACTTGATATACTCAAGTATACTATACCGGCCTTTATAGTACTGATCTCCACCTCATTGATCGTCAACAAGTTCCTGGTTTCCCAGACACAGCGCAAGCAACTGTCACTATTCCAGGATGCGCAGAATATCACCATAGGTTTACGCCTGCAGGCATATGAGCGGTTGGTACTTTTTATTGAACGAATCAGCCCGCGCCAGTTACTGCCAAGGATCTACGATTCGTCGATGACGGTTATGGAACTGCGTACCGCAATTACGTTCAGCATACTTGCAGAGTACGAGCACAACCTTTCTCAGCAGATCTATGTATCCAAAGAAGTTTGGGAAACGGTGAAGAACGTAAAGGAGCAGGAAATAAGCATGGCCAACCAGGTGGCAGGAAGACTTGATCCCAATGCGCCTGCCAAGGAACTCCACAAGATGATAATGGACTACGTGTTGCAGGGCGATTCTCAGTTACCCACTGATGTGGCGCTTACTATCATCAATGATGAGGTGAAGAAAGTAATGGCTTATGGATCTTATTAGCAAATAGTAGATAGTACAGAGTATAAAGTATAAAGCTGTTATTCAATAAACAGTAACGATTCAAACAGAAGATCACATAATGGAAGATAAAGTAATTAAGATAGATAGCGGAATAGAGATCAAGCAACTGTATTGCGACCCGATAAAGATGGATGATTTGCCGGGTGTGTTTCCTTTTACAAGAGGAGTACACGCGGCTATGTATCGCGACAGGTTGTGGACGATGCGCCAGTATGCGGGTTTCAGTACTGCCGAAGAATCTAATAAGCGCTACCACTTCCTGCTGAGCCAGGGTGTAAGCGGCTTGTCGGTAGCATTCGATCTACCTACACAGATAGGTTATGATTCCGATCATGCCATGAGCGAAGGCGAAGTAGGTAAGGTTGGGGTAGCAATCGATTCGCTTAGAGATATGGAGATCCTCTTTAAGGACATAAAGCTGGCGGACATATCAACTTCAATGACCATCAATTCTACCGGCTTTATATTGCTGGCTTTATACATCGCACTTGCAAAGAAACAAGGAGCGGATATAAAGAAGATATCAGGTACTATTCAAAATGATATTCTGAAGGAATACGCGGCACGTGGCACTTACATATACCCGCCTACGCCATCAATGCGTATCATTACCGACATATTTGAGTATTGTAGTAAAGAAGTACCTAAGTGGAATACCATTTCTATTTCGGGGTATCATATACGTGAAGCAGGAGCTAATGCGGTGCAGGAGCTTGCCTTTACATTGGCCAATGGAAAGGCCTATCTGCAGGCGGCGATTACAAAAGGGTTGGACATAAATGTGTTTGCACAGCGCTTGTCATTCTTCTTTAATGCACACAACAACATATTTGAAGAGGTAGCTAAGTTCAGGGCGGCAAGGCGCATGTGGGCCAATATAACCAAAGACCTTGGCGCAACTGATCCACGCGCGCAGATGCTGCGTTTCCATACGCAGACAGGTGGAAGCACCTTGACGGCACAGCAGCCAGAAAACAACATTGTTCGTGTAGCATTGCAGGGATTGTCGGCAGTATTGGGTGGTACGCAGTCTTTGCATACCAATGGGTATGACGAGGCGCTATCTTTGCCTACTGAAAGGGCCGCAGCTATTGCGCTACGCACCCAGCAGATACTGGCTTACGAAAGCGGCGCCACCGATACAGTAGATCCACTGGCGGGCTCTTTTTATGTAGAAGCACTGACCAATGAGATCGAAGCCGCAGCCTGGAAACTCATTGAGAAGATAGATGGTATGGGCGGTGCAGTTAAAGCCATAGAGCACCACTTTATGCAGGATGAGATAGCCCGTTCGGCTTATGCCTATAATAAAGCTATAGAGGACAAGAGCAAGATAATAGTAGGCGTAAATAAATTTACAGCAAAGGAAAATAACGATACGCCATTATTGAAGATAGATGACTCTATCCGCCAGGTACAAACCGACAAACTGAACAAGCTACGAGCTGAGCGTGACAATGAAAAAGCAAAGGCTTGCCTGGAAGCTATCCGTAAGACAGCTAACGGAACTGATAACCTTATGCCGTTTGTTATAGACGCAGTAGAGCACTTGTGTACACTAGGCGAAATAGCAGATACACTCCGCGATGTGTGGGGAGAATTTAAGGGATAAATTAAGCCTATGCAGGCTCTCAAATACCGACTAATGATACAATGCCATAGACACCCGTCTATGGCATTTTTAATAAGGTGCGAATAGCCGTATCGCGCAGCCGCCTCCTTTCTAAGAGCCATGCATTAGCGGTAACACTACCATAGCTCCTTATACCGTCTTTTTGTTGCTGCATTTTCAGGTAGCCATCGTACACTGTGTTGCTGTACTGGTGAGCATCATTATCAGACAATTTCTCACGCTCTTCTATGGTGTCTATATGCGCTTGTGTCAACTTGTTCAGCTGACTTTCGAATCGCTGCGCTATGATAGAGTCCTTTCTCGAAAGTCGTGCATTAACATACAACCAGAGATTAAGATCAGCTGAATAATTGAATGACGGATCACTGCAAGCTGTACATAACGCATAAGCCATGAGATTGGCATCACCTTCGGCTGCTATGCCCGCCTGGTGGGCCATTTCATGACTAACTGTAAACGGCAAAAGAAATGCCGGCAATGTTTTTACTATCTGCCCTTCCCCTGTAAATGGATTGAAATAACCCTCAATACCTATCCTGTCCATATACCAACCGAATAGTGTTGGTTTAACACCATATAATGTCAATCGGGCATCGGTATAATGAAGATAATTTGATACGGATATCTGATTGATCTCACTAAGCGTATATGATCTGTAAACCGGAGCCAGAGCATTCAACCTACCTACCAGCAAGCTATCGAACTGCACAAGATCAAGGGTGTCGTTATGGTCTTTTAATTGCCACGCAGTTCTTAGTGGCGGGTTATAATAATTGACACCCCAGCCAAATAGGAAAACCAGGTAACCGATAAGTATGGCATTAACAGCATAAAATACCGAGTGCAACAAGCGTTCCCTATTAGCTTTGAAACGCCACATGTATCTCGCCCATTTGACAAGCGTAAGTAATAACCATATTCCAGCTGCTATGTATAAGATATCTCCAAAACTGAAAGGAAGAAAGTGCATAAAGCCGCCCCGCTGATCCTGCAGCATAAAATAAGGGATGTGATACCAACAGGTAGGAGCAGTAGATGTTGAGAAAAATAACACGCTCACTATTGTTACCAACAATAACACAACAAGCAGGTATATCTTTCTCTTTAGCTTCATACGGCAAAATTATAGCTATTGTTGTTGGCTTATATAAACATGCGATACCTTCGGCATCGACCTCATTTTATTTTATGTTGACTACAGACATGTGATGCCTTCAGCATCATGACTTGTAACTATGACTTAAATTTCATCAACGCAGGACTACTTGACCTTGTCGCTGTCCGCCATCTGTAGTAGTTGTTTTAAATTGAATGTAGTAGCTAAAAGTAAGAAGAGCCAATGATCTTATCATGGCTCTTCCCTATTCTATTACCAGTATTAACAAACCTGTTTATCTTGTTATCATTACTTTTTCTGTGTGTGCACCATGTGGCGTACTTACAGTAACAAAATATATTCCGGCCGGCTGTTCAAGAGAAATATTTGTCTTATTGTTTGTACTGCATGGCATTTCCATCACCTTGCTACCTACCATATTTGTGATAGATATAGTACCTGGCTCTGTAAAGTCCGACACAATATTCACTGTGAATGCTGTACTCGCAGGATTTGGCGAAATGCTTACCTGTCTTACACCACCTGTATTGGCATTGATCACGCCCGTGGGAACAGTATAGTAGGTCTTCTGTTTGCAGAACAAATGTTCGGTCATAACCCAGTAATACTTGCCTGCAAAATCAGGGCTACCATTAGGGTAGCTTGAACCAGTCTCACCAACCAATATTGTAGAGTCGAGTGTCACCGCATCATCATACCCCCACTGATAGGTAGACATACCTGACTGAGCGACAAACACTCCGCCAAAGTAATCAACTGAAATCGTTTCATTAGTATTATTGTCTACAAACACTACGAATGAATCAAGGCTTCTGCAGCTGTAACCGACGTTAGAAGTAGCTAAGTAAATTGTTGCGGCACCTGGTGCAGGGAAGCTGACAAGGCTATATTGATGCCCCGCCCCTTGTGCCCATACTGTAGCACCGTTAGCAAACCAGTCATACGTTACCGAAGTATCCGGAACAGATGATGTACCGAAATTCTGGAACATTGTCCCTGTGCACAACCACGATGGTGACTTAGTTGTAATAACCGGTGGTGGCGGGCCTTGTGGCTGAATAACCAGATATACGTTTTGTGGCGCACTGCATCCTGCAGCGGTTAAGGTATAGTTGATAACCGCATTTACAGACGAAGTACCAGATGTGGAGTAGGTTTCTACTACATTACCTATTCCTGAACCTGAAGCAGGTGAAACACCGGCAACTGCCGGACGTACCCAGGTGTAAGTAGTTCCGGGCGTAGCGCTTGCAGGCACATAGACAAAGGTTCTGCCGGCGCAGGTAACCACAGTATCGCTGCTTGACAAAGTAGGTATAGGCTTCACTACCACGGTAACATTCTGAACGGTAGAACAGCCGCCTGCGCTAACTGCAAATGCATAAATAACATTAACCGGGAGTGCAGTTGTATTGATTAGAATTTCGTTAGGATCACCGGAGCTTCCTGCTGTAGGATTCAAAATCCCCGCGACAGCAGAACGCACCCAATTAAAAGATGCGCCGACAGTAGTACTAGATGGCGTATAATTAAATAATGTACCGCTACACACCGATGGAGGTGTAAGTGAGCTATTCAATATAGGGAAAGGATTAACTGTGACGTGATGCACGGCTACATCCGTTCCGCAACTATTAGTGACGGTGTAGCTAATGTTAGCGCCACCGGCAGAAAGTCCGGTAACAGTTCCTGAGGTATTAACAGTAGCGACTAAAGGAGAAGAACTACTCCAGGTACCTCCAGATGCAGTATCAGTTAGCGTAACAGGTGCACCTACACATAGCAATAATGCTCCCGTAATTGTATCTGCAAATGGCAACGGCGCCACTGTGAGTGAGTGAGTTGCAGTATCAGATCCGCAAGTATTACCAACTACATAGCTGAGTACGATACTTCCCGGCATCAAGGTATTTACATATCCTGTGCCATCTACTGTAGCTATTGCTGTATTGCTACTACTCCATGAGCCGCCTGATGAACCAGATGCAGTAAGTGTTACCGGCAAGCCCGAACAAACGGTAGACAAGCCACTAATTGTTCCCGCTGACAACACAGGAACTACTGTCACTGTATGTGTCGCTGTATCTGGGTTGCAACCGCTGGTTACTATATAGTAAACTGTGTCTGTACCACCCGAAACAGGCGTTACCACACCCGATGCGCTTACTGTAGCAATACCGGTATTCCCACTCAACCAGTAGCCGCCTGTAGCAGTATCTGACAGGCTGATAGTAGAACCTACGCATACAGCACCCGGTCCGACAATAGTACCCGCATCATACAACGAACTTACGCCAACTGTAATGACAGATGAGGCAATGGCAGTATTACATGAATTGCTGACCGTATAATAAACTGTATCGAGGCCTGAGGTGACTCCGGAAACAACTCCTGTTGAAGTAATGGAAGCATGAGTATTGGAAACAGACCAGGAACCACCTGCGACTGTGTTAGATAAACTAATAGAGTAGCCCGGACAAACTGTAGTTAAACCGGTGATGGCCCCGGCAGAGAGTACAGGATCAACGGTAATAACATGGGTTGCCGTATCTGTACCGCAACTGTTGGAGAATATATAATAGATCGTATCGACTCCGGGAGCTACAGTAGTAATTACACCTGCAGCATTGATCGATGCTATGCTTGTATTCCTACTCACCCAGTTACCTGTAGTCGCGGTATCTGAAAGTGTAACAGATGACCCAAGACAAACTGCTGAAGGTCCGGTTATCGTGCCCGCAGCATGTAATGGACTAATGCCAATTGTAATCACTGACGATGCAATAGCAGTGCCGCATGTATTAGTAACAGTGTAGCTTATTGTGTCCAACCCGCTGGTCACACCTGTTACCAGGCCTGTAGAGGTCACTGTTGCGCGTCCATTAGAGGCACTCCATGTACCTCCTCCACTTGCGTCAGTTAAGCTGATGGTAGCTGACGGGCAAACAAAAGTACCTCCGACAATTGTACCCGCGGAAGGAGTATTACCTATGGTAACAATATGGGTCGCGGTTGCACTACCGCAAGTGGCAGTTGTAACAGTATAAGAAATTGTATCAGTACCTGCTGACAACCCGGTCACCACTCCACCCGAAGATACAGTCGCCGAAACATTAGAAACACTCCAGGATCCACCTGCGGTTCCTGAACTTGTAAGGGAAATTGTATTAGTGGTACACACAAAAGTTGGCCCCGACACCG